>JAEUTM010000515.1 GCA_016788025.1 Bacteroidia bacterium | reverse complement strand
TGGCATATTTTTCCGCTTCAAAAGCAGTAGATTTTCTGACAAATGGGATAGAAGAATACACCGGTGTATTTATAATTTCAGAACAAAGTGAGAAGATCAGGAAACAAATTGTGACTGATCTCGGAAGGGGGGTTACCATTTTTAATGGAAAGAGGGGCCTTCGCGGAAGAAAGGCGCAGATTGATGGGTTGAACGATATGGATATTATTTACACCGTTGTAACAAAGCTGGAGCTTACGAAAGTGAGGGATATTGTAAACGAAGTAGATCCAACCTGTTTTATGACTACCCAGAGCATTAACAGCGTGAAGGGCGGCATGGTAAAAGCACGCAAATTGCACTAAATAAAAAAGGCTGCCCCAACGAGACAGCCTCTATAAATTAATTCAAAAGCGATTAAGCAGTTCTATTTATATCCCAGTTTTCCAGGTAGTCAGCCACGCGTCTTACGAAGCTTCCGCCAAGAGAACCATCTACCACACGGTGATCGTAACTCAAAGAAAGGAACATAAACTGGCGGATGCCTATCATATCCCCTTGCGGTGTCTCAATAACCGCTGGTTTTTTCTTGATCGTACCCACAGCAAGAATAGCTACTTGTGGCTGATTGATAATAGGCGTTCCCATAACGTTACCAAAACCACCAACATTGGTTAACGTAAATGTGCCACCTGAAATCTCGTCCGGAGCCAGCTTGTTAGCACGGGCACGGGCTGCCAGGTCATTTACATTTTTAGTCAGACCCAAAAGATTTTTCTCGTCGGCATTTTTAATTACCGGAACAATCAGGTTACCACTTGGTAAGGCTGTGGCCATACCTATATTAATGTTTTTACGCTTGATGATCTTTGTTGCTGTCTGATCAACCGATACATTAATCATCGGGAAATCTTTAATAGCTCTGGCAACCGCTTCAATAAATAAAGGAGTGAAGGTTAGTTTCTCACCATCGCGTTTTTCAAAATCTTTTTTCACTTTATCTCTCCACTGAACCAGGTTGGTTACATCAGCCTCCACAAAAGAAGTTACGTGCGGTGACACGTGTTTACTCATCACCATGTGATCAGAGATCATCTTACGCATACGGTCCATTTCGATGATCTCATCGCCTGCACCTACTGCAACAGCAGGACGGTTAACGATTACAGCATTTTCACCAGCACTAACAGTTGTGGTGCTTGCGCCCGCAGCCGCTTTTTGAGGAGCTGACTGCTGAGTTGATGTAGTGTTTTGTTTACCGCGGTTTGGCAGATAAGCTAGAATATCTGCTTTGGTTACGCGACCATCTTGTCCTGTTCCTTTAATAGAATCCAGCTCGGCCAGGGAAATTCCTTCTTCTTTAGCAATACTTTTTACCAATGGAGAATAGAACTTATCGGACTGACCGTAATCATTATTTGTCTGAGGAGCCGGAGCGCTCACGGCAGAAGAGCTTTGAACCGTTTCTGTCTTTTTTTCTACAGGAGCGTTGGTTTTAGGAGCCTCGCTTACTGAAGCAGAAGCATCGCTGCTGATTTGAGCAATTACCGCACCAACCTGAACCACATCGCCTTCTTTAAAGAGTTTTTTTACAAGAGTTCCTTCAAAAGGGGATGGAATTTCACTATCTACCTTATCGGTAGCAATTTCCAATACTGTTTCATCAATTTTTATCTTATCTCCCTCATTCTTGGTCCATTTAATAATGGTAGCCTCCGCCACACTCTCGCCCATTTTAGGCATGATCAAATCAAAATTTGCCATTTGTTGTTTTTCTTTAAAGAGTTACAAAAATAGGGTTCTAAACAGGAATAGCCAATTTTTTGGGCATATTTTTCAATCCACTTATTGTCTTTCAAATACCACTTATCAACACTTTTGTGCATCCTGAATAGTTTGCAGAAAAGGCCGAAGAATACGTTTTACCTTTGAACTAACCTAATCTATTAAACAGAATAGCCCGCGGCAATTTTTTTTCAGTGTGTGTGTGTCCGCGGGCTTTCTTTTTTCCATACGAAGCGTTTTTCAATCCAGCAAAGCAAAGAGGCGTAAAACCTATGCAATACCTATCGGGGACAAAAGTTATGAAGATGAAAAAATAGTTTGATTTTTTCGATTCATATTTTAAAAAGATAGCCTAGGCCTATTGATACATATTAGTCTTTTTTGCTAAGGCCGTTTTGTTTGTCAACCCTAATTTTTATCGCATGTAGCTGCCATCGCAGATGATTTGCCGCTAGCACATCCCCGCGTGCGTTGGCATAGGCCAGGCGCGGAGGGGATGAGCGGTGAATGCTGTTTTGTTAGATGAACCTCAGGGAGATTTATCCCCCCTGAGCTAGTCCATCTTACAAAAACAGCAGAGCGGGTGGGAGATCGCCTGGCCTTGATTTTTGCGCCTGCGCTGAAGCATCAGCGCAAGGGTTTCGTTCTTTGACACTTGTCCTGAGCCTGTCGAAGGATCAAGGAAAAAGAACAAGAACGGTATTCTGGCGTTACGAGGATAGAACTCAGTCCACAGTTTTTGCTCCTGATCCACAATACCGGTGCAGGGCTCTTACAAAGGGTAATGCGCCTGGAAGATCCTGGCGTAAAACTACTTAAGCAATAAACCTTATTTGAAATCTGGATACAAAAGGTATTTTTTTCGGATCTCCCTAAATCTATCAAGGCCTGGTTTCCAGCTTTCCCTGATCTCCGCTTCAGATACACGGTTCTTAATTTGCTCCTGTAACAAGGCATTTCCCGAGTGGTAATTAAAGTTCGCTTCGAAAAAATCGTACTTTTCCATACGATAGTACACAGACTTAAGCCAATCGAGATTTATTTTCCGTGTGTGATTTTGCACAAAAGGATCATTTCTCAGATCAATACCGTAACATCGCTGGTTAAAATACTTTGGCTCTTTATTTAACCTGGATGGCTTAGGTATAAATGAAAATGAAGTGTCCGGATATTTTGGGTGTCCAACCACCTGGAAAGGATAATTCGTTCCCCGTCCGAGGCTCATCATGGTTCCTTCAAAAAGCGCCAGGCCCGGATAAAGCAATACCGCCGTGATATTTGGAATATTAGGCGATGGTCTCACCGGTATTTCATAAGAACAATTTCTGTCGTAATTCTTAAGTGCGATAACCGTTAGTCTGCATTTTATTTTATCTTTCAGCCAACCTTCTCCATTTACCATTTGAGCATATTCTCCGCAGGTCATGCCATAAACCATGGGAACAGGATGAAGTCCCAGGAAACTTTTGTATTTATCTTCAAGTATCGGTCCGTCAAAATAAAAACCGTTTGGATTCGGACGATCCAACACAATAAATTCCTTATTATTTTCAGCGCAGGCCTCCATCGCATAACTCATTGTTGAAATGTAAGTGTAGAAGCGAGCGCCTATATCCTGGATATCATATAAGACAATATCTATGTCTTTGAGCTGTTCTTTTGTCGGCTTTTTATTTGAACCATAAAGCGAGATCACTGGAATACCAGTCTTTGCATCCTTATTGTTTTTTACAGTTTCGCCGGCATCCGAATCACTGCGGAATCCGTGTTCGGGACCAAAAATGCGTTTTACATTTACTTTTAATTTCACAAGCGTATCCACCAGGCTTGTGTTTCCAATCATTCCTGTAACATTTGTGATAATTGCCACTCTTTTATTCTTAAGTAAAGGCAGGTACTGATTTATCTGCTGATCGCCGCTGATAACCGTGCTATATGCTTTAACCGTGAGCGGACTTTGAGATAGAAGGAACTTGTTCAACAAAAACAAAAACGCAAGGAAGCAAATCAATTTGTTATTTTTGTGCATAGAGGTATTCTATTGAATGTTGAACGGTTTATAGCGAAACGTATTTCCGGTACTAAAACCGGTAAAGATAACATCTCCAAACCTATTGTAAAAATAGGAATTATTGGGATAAGCCTTGGCATTTCTGTAATGCTGCTTACCATAAGCATTGTGCTAGGTTTCAAAAAAGAAATTATCAGCAAGATTACCGGGCTAACAACAGATATCGTTATCAGCGGTATCGATCAGAATCCCGGCGGCGAATCAACCCCCACAAAAATCTCTGAAGACACTCTGAAACTTATCAGGCAACTGCCATTTACAAAACACCTTCAAAAAACAGCTTTTAAAAACGGTCTGCTAAAAACCGAACACGAAAACGAAGGTATATTGCTAAAAGGCGTAACCAAAGACTACGACTTTAGTTTTATCCAGAAACACTTGCTGGAGGGAAAATTACCAGAATTTAAGGAGGACGAAGCAAGTAAAGATATTTTGGTCAGTAAATCTTTATGTGATAAAATGGATTTAAATCTTAAACAGAAGATCCAGATCCATTTCCTGGTGCAGCATGAGGTAACAGATAGTCTTTCGGGAGACACGTTTGTCAAAACAGAACAAAGGTCCAGGACCTTTAGCATTTGTGGTATTTTTAAAACCGATTTTTCAGATTTTGATGACAAAATCAGTCTTATCGACTTAAGGCAAATTCAAAACCTTAATTACTGGACACATGACATGGCCGGGAAATATGAACTGAGAATAAAAGACTTTGAACAGCTGGAACAAAACCAGGAACAGTTGCTGGATCTCCTGGGTTATAATTATAATGTGCTAAACGTTAGAGAAGTTTATTCTAATATTTTCATCTGGCTCGATAAACTTGATATTAACGGCGTCATTATTGTGGTGCTGATGATTTTGGTGGCTACTATCAACATGATCACTGCCCTGCTCATCCTCATCCTTGAAAGAACTAACATGGTTGGCCTGGTGAAGGCCCTGGGCATGAACAATGCGGATGTACGAAAGATCTTTTTAAATATCAGCTACAGGCTTATCGGCAAAGGAATGTTATGGGGAAACATTGTAGGAATAGGACTTTGCCTGTTACAATATTATTTTAAAATCGCAAAACTGGACAGTGAAACCTATTACGTAGAATTTGTAGCAATTGACATCAACTGGTTTTATTTTTTGCTGCTTAATATCGGCACATTTGTAACCTGTGCTATTATGCTATTCCTACCGTCGCTTATTATTACGAGACTAACACCAATAAAGACGCTTAAATTTGATTGATAGAACAAAAGCCACTAAGAATACATCGTGACACCAGGAATAGCTTAGTGCTTCTTAGTGACCTTGGTGCCTTGTGGTTAAAAAACTCCGTGTTTCTCTGTCTCTCCGCAAACTCTGTGTTAAAAAAAAACTAGTAACCAAAATTCTTCAGCCTGTTATCGTTACTTCTCCAATCCCTGTCAACCTTCACAAATAATTCCAGGAAGATTTTCTTTTTGAAAAAGGTTTCCATTTCCTTCCTGGCCATCGTTCCGGTTTTTTTAAGAGCGGCGCCTTTATCACCAATAATAATCCCTTTCTGACTATCGCGCTCCACCAGAATATCAACCTGTATCCTGATAATATCTTCTTGTTCTTTGAAAGAGTTAACCACCACTTCCACACTATAAGGAATTTCCTTTTTATAATTGAGAAGTATTTTTTCTCTCACAATCTCGCTTACAAAAAAACGCTCCGATTTATCCGTAAATTCCTCCTTATCATAAAAGGCTTCACCTGGCGGCAAACTCTCAATAATACGGTTCATTACCTTGTCAATATTAAATTTTTGTAGCGCCGAAACGGCCATAATCTCGGCTTGAGGCAATTTCTCACGCCATGAGACAAGCTTTTCTTCTAATTGTTCCTGTGTGGCAACATCTACTTTATTTATAAGCAGTAATATCGGTGTTTTTGTTTTCTGCAACTTCTGCAAATAGGATTCCTCTAATTGTATATCCTCAAATACATCGGTGATCAACAAAAAAAGATCAGCATCGGCAAGCGCTGTAATAACAAACTGCATCATTTTTTCCTGCAGCTTATACAAAGGTTTGATAATACCCGGAGTATCGCTAAAAACGATCTGGTAATTCTCTCCGCTTACGATCCCCATAATCCGGTGACGCGTGGTTTGGGCTTTTGAGGTAATTATGCTCAAACGCTCGCCAACAAGTGCGTTCATAAGGGTGGATTTCCCAACGTTGGGACAACCAATAATATTTACAAAACCTGCTTTGTGTGGTCCGGAAGTGCTGCTCATTATAAAAACAGTAAAGTTAGCTTAAATTTATGCGATTCACCTAATGCCTGCCCCGTTCTGCAAAAGAATCATATTTGATTAAATAAAGGCTTTTTCTAAATTTGGGAAAATGAACCTTAAACGTCCGAATAAAGCCCTGGAAAAGGAAATAAAAGAGGCTGTAAAAAAAATGCACTGCCCGATCCATAATAAACCTGCAGAAATAAATATGCCTAGTGAAAACGAAGAGGTTCAGGTTGAAGCCTGTTGTGCATTCTTTAAAAAGGACATTTTCGTGATCGGAGAAAAAATAAGAAAAGATTTTCTTTACAGGGACCAAAAGACCCGAGAGAGACTGGAACGCGAGCGTAAAAGAGGTTTGAATTAAATGGTCCGACATAGGAGTTTTCCCAATTATTTTTTTAATATTACATCGCTTAAACACAACAACATGAAACTAACTACCCCACAATTGCTGGCAGCTTGCTTCAGCTTGATGCTATGCCTTGTTTTTAATTCACTAACGGCACAGGTTGCTTTTGAAGAGCTGGAGTTTGAAATGGACTCTACCACATCGGCTTACCGCCCTTCCGGCAAGAATTTTGCTTTACTCAAATCAAAACGCGGCAGCAGTGGCATGAACAAAACTCCATTGGGTGATGCGCTGGTGAATTCTGAGGTAACAGAAATCGTGTTGGTGTACACCGAAACAGAAGCTTCGGATCTTGCAGAACGCGAAGATGCTAATCGCGAACGCTGGGAAAATCTTATTAAAACATATCCTGAATTATTTCAATTCAGTACAACCTATAAAAATGTATGTCAGTGCCGGATCGGGGGTGACGCCGAAGCCTTAAAAGGAAGCCAGGGTTTTTATATTTACGTGAACGGAGAAGTACCGAAGGTAGACGAACCGAAAGCTGTAGCCGAAACACCAAAACCGGTTGCTGCTGAAACTCCTAAACCTGTTGCTACTGAAACTCCTAAACCAGCTGAGAAAAAACCGGCTGAGGCACCTGCCCCTGCAAAAGCAGAAACTCCCGCACCTGTAAAAGAAGTTGCAAAGGCAGATAACACTTCTGTTAAGCCTCAGGATCCTCCTCCAGTGGTAGAAGCAAAAACTGAAACTGCAAAAGCGCCAGCAACGCCTCCTCCTCCTGCCGAGCCTGTTACCGAAGAAGAACCTGCAGCTGAAGCACCAAAACCAGTAGCAAAAAGCGCTCCTAAAAAAGCAGCGGGACTTGCAAAACCACGTCGGGCAAAAGACCCTAAAGCCTGCAGGCAACCGTGTTATGGTTTTGGCGACGAAGACCTGGTAGCATTTTTTAAAGACAATATTACTTTGTCTAAAAAACAAAAACGTAAAGCAAAAAATTGGGTTGCCAATGTACGTTTACAGATTAATCACGACGGAAGCATTAAAAAAGCAATGGTAACCGGCGCTGAAGAGAACTTCAATGAAATGGTAAACACGGCTTTAAAATCCATGAACAACTGGAATGCAGCTGTAAAAAACGGTCTGGCTGTGAAATCGGAAGTGAGATTTACACTTAAGTACGATAAAAGCACAAAATCAATGAGGCCAGGTGATTTTATAATGAATCCGAAAGCTTCGCCAAAATGCCCTTGTGTTACCGATGGCGAGATGTTCGATTGATCAGATTTTATAGTAAAGTCTTAAGCCCCCTGCGTGCTGGAGCTTAAGCGTGGGGTTGTTTCCAACTTTTACTCTTTCATGTGAGGGAGAATATAAGATCTGCATGTTGAACTTTTCATTCAGATCGAAATTTATTCCCAGGGCAGCATAGGCTCCAATACCAAACCCCACAGGTTTCCTTGCTGGTCCGGCCACTGTAGGATAAAGGGTTTGATTTTGATAATATATAAGGTCTATCTGCAAACCATTAATGTTTATGACGTTGCTATTGTATTTGGCAAGTGTGCCGTTTATCCCGATTTCGCCAAAAACATTGGTTTTGTTGAGTTTACCGAAGATTTGCTGGAAACCCAATTGAAACAACATTCTCTGTTCTGTTCCCTTGATGGGAAAAACCTGTACGTTATTATTTTGTGCTGGATTTGGATTCTGCGGTTTAATCAAGGTCATTGTAAAAGCGCCGTTAATGTTCAGCTTTGAAAAATTTAAATTTAAAGTGATATTGCTGCGTTTGCTTAGTGGAAGGCGAAAGTTTAAACCTAACATGATGGCCGGAGCATAACGCATGTTAGTGGGCATATCGCTTGCATCAAAATTCCACTGCCCGGGATCAACGCCAAGAGCCTGTGCGATCTGATCTGTTGTGCCATATTTTCCACTGTATTCATAATTGATTTTCTGATTCATCAGGCTGCGTTCAAATGAATTCTGATTCCCATCAAGATCGTAGCCAAAACCATTGTAAGCGGGTGCCGTGTATTGATTGGCCTGGTAAGCACCTATAAAAACGCCGGTAAGGAATTTGCTTTTTTTGTAGACCTTGTGCTCGTCGTCTGCGTCCTCATCCTGGGCAAACAAAGAATTACCAAAAAAAGCAGTGAAAGCCAAAACAAATAAAAAGGGGTACGTGTGTTTCATGAATCGGAACGGTATCAGATTAAAGAATCTAAGTTAACCATTTTCGATTCAAATCCTGGCGCAACCAAAATCCTTCTAATAAGATACAAGCTTCATCAGTTCTTCCAGTTTGGGAGATAAAACTATTTCCGTTCTCCGGTTTTTTGCCTTTCCTTCTGCGCTGTTGTTATCGGCTACCGGTGAGAATTCACCGCGGCCCGCTGCTGTTAAGCGTTTCGGATCCATCATGTATTCATCCGTTAAAAGTCTGACAACATTCGTTGCCCTTGCAGCGCTTAGGTCCCAGTTGTCTTTGTACAGAGCTGTTTTAATGGGCACATTGTCGGTATGACCTTCTATAGCGATATTCACTTCGGTATTTTTGTTTAGAACATCCGCCAGTTTCTTCAAAGCTTCCTTTCCTTTTGTTTCTACAGTGGCATCACCAGATTTGAAAAGAAGTTTGTCCGACATAGACACATACACCTTGCCATCCTTCATAACAATGGTGAGTTCTTCCGGACTAAATCCAACAAGCGCATTTTTTACTGAATTATGCAAACGATTTAGCAGCGAATCCTGGTGACGCAATATAGATTGTAACTGACGGAGCCTTGCTTCTCTTTCCTCCAGGGTTGCTTGTTTATTGCCGAGGTCCGAATTCAGCTTATTGATGTTTGAGTTTAATTTACTAAGCTCATTCCCTGTCTTTTTTGCCAGCTCGTTATACTGAGTTTGCAGGGACGCATAATCGCTATTCAGTCTGTTTATTTCGTCCTGGCGGAGCTTTGCAAGGTTGCAGAGGGAATCACGTTCATGTAGCGAAGCATTATACCGTTTAGAGTGGTACTTTTTCCCTCCCGTATCTACGCCACAGTTTTTGTGAGAAGAACAGGAGCTAATACAGAGGCTCGCAACCAGCAGCGAACCCATCATTAAATTCAGGGATAAGGTTTTCATACGATTTGTTTTTTGGTAGATCATTCAAAAAACGTGCGCGTGGAATAAGCCCTATCGACAAGGGATTGGAGCGTTACAGATTTTCATAGCTGTGGAAAGGGATACCCATACAAAAAAAAGAAGGACGCAGATTTCACGGATTCCACTGATAAGATGATCTTAAATAAGTGGGAGGTCAAGGTCTAAATTTCAAAAAGTGACGCGGATATAATGAATTTCGCTGATCAACATGAAAACGATCTGTGCAATCTGCGTTGAAAAGATCATGAATCATTTTGCCAGAAAAAGACTCAGATGTCGCGGATTACACGGAGGAGTTTATGTGAAAATATTTAGGAAGTCAAGTTTTAAATTAAAAAAAGAGGCCTGGATGTATGAATTTCACTGCTCAACATTAAAAAGATCCGCGTAATCTGCGCTATCTGCGTCAAAAATGGCACTGTGAATAACTTTGGTGATATCCCATTTAAAAGCCCTGTTTTTAGGCTTTTCCCACGAAGTAATTTTGCGAAATGAAACAGCGCGTTTTATACCTGTTGCTGGTAGCGTCATTGCCACTGGCCGCCCAGTATCCTTTTTCTGCCAAACCTGCACCGCCTCCTCCGCCTCCTGAGCAGATCTACGACAACCTGGAAGAAATGCCTGAATTTCCTGGAGGTCCGGAAGCCATGCAGCAGTATCTCGATGAACACATCTCGCGTCCTGCCGTGATGCGCGGCATTTGCAGCTCCAGCCGTTTGATTGCGGGTTTTGTGGTAGAAAAAGACGGAAGTATCAGCCAGATAGACATCGTAAAGAGCATTAATGGATGTCCTGATTTTGATTATGATGTGATAAAGGCAATTCGCAACATGCCAAAATGGAAGCCCGGAAAACTCAATGGAAAAAAAGTGCGGGCTTTTTACAAGATGCCTGTATATATCGGTTAATTCATTTTTTTCGCCTGCTTAACTCCTAGATACTCGCGAGACTGCTTACTTTGCGGGAAAGATATTTCTATCTATATTCGTGTGCCTGTTTTTAAAGGTAAGACCCCTTATATGAAAAGATTATTTAGAAAAATTAATGCGTTTGTCAAAGGTATTGTGTTGTGGTTGAGGCCCGGACTTTTTTTAGGTTTTTTAGGCTCTCCATTTCAATTTCTCAGTAACCTTATCAGTCTTTCTAAGTGGATCTCAAAACATAAAAAAGAAACACAGTTCAGCGACTTCTTGTCTTTTAAGAGAGATTACAATAAAAGATATAGTCTCTACGAGCATGTAATCGCTTCCCAAAAAATGCAGAACGAAGCGGTGGACTACCTGGAATTTGGTGTGAGCGGCGGTTTTTCTTTCCGCTGGTGGCTGGGCACCAACAAACATCCCGATTCAAGGTTTTATGGCTTCGATACCTTCGAAGGGCTACCTGAAGACTGGGGAACTTATAACAAAGGAGACATGTCGGCCAGAGTTCCGGAGATAAACGATAGTCGTGCAAAATTTTTGAAGGGTTTATTCCAGGATAGTTTATATCCCTTTGTGGATTCAAAACCATTTAAGGGAAACAGGAAAATCATTCATTTAGACGCCGATCTTTATACATCTACACTTTTTGTTCTTACAACACTTGCCAAGGATCTTAAAAAGGGAGATATATTGTTGTTCGATGAATTTAACGTGCCTAATCACGAATGGGCTGCATTCCAGGCTTTCAGCAAATCGTTTTACATAAAAACTGAACTTCTCGGATCGGTGAACAATTATTTCCAGGTGGCACTCAAGATCGTTTAAGAAAAATTTCGTTAATCTCAATTTATTTCACTTGGCTAATATACCAGATAAACTTCACGAAGGCCTTTGTTGCAGGGTTTGTAAAAACACCAACCCTAATGACTTTAAAATGAAACACGAGTTTCCGAATTTCGCGGTACTCGAATGTTCGAATTGTAAATTTAATTTTATTCCTTACTACTACAGGAAAAGCATTGTATACGAACAATACAAGGATTCGAATGTCACTGCCGCTGTTCGCGCAGGAAACAACTGGCTGAAGATCCAAAGACATAAACTGCGTTTTCAGTTCATTCGTAAGTTTGTAAAAAAAGGTAAACTTTTTGACCTCGGCGCGGGCTGGGGTCATTTTATGCTGGCAGCACAGGAACTTGGTTACGAAGCGAAGGGGATAGAAATATCTGAACAACAAGCCATGTATTGTGTTAACGATCTTAACTTAGACGTGGTTCATGGTGACTTTTTCAAAATGGATGAAAAGGAGAAGTTTGATGTCATCACCTTGTGGGATGTTTTAGAACATATTGATCATCCGGATGAAATCCTTAATAAATGCAGCCGCATCACGGCACCTGGCGGTTATATTTTTATTTTGATACCGCAGGTTGACAGTACTCTAGCCCGTTTAACGGGAAGAAACTGGAAGATGATGGGCCTGGACCATGTAAATTATTTCAGCAAAAAAACGGTCACAAAAATACTTGCCGATAACGGGTATGAAGTCATGAAGATTCGTTCATCGTTTGAGATAAAGTTGTTTATCATGTACACGCTGTTACCATGGCTAAAAAGATTTAAAGCCAGAAA
The DNA here is from genome assembly GCA_016788025.1 of Bacteroidia bacterium. Taxonomy (GTDB): domain Bacteria; phylum Bacteroidota; class Bacteroidia; order B-17B0; family Aurantibacillaceae; genus Aurantibacillus. The sequence continues at coordinate 2,738 of JAEUTM010000515.1, read as the reverse complement.
AAAACAGAGTTTAAGAGAAGCAAACGCCAACATCTCATCTGCGGAGCGTCAGCAGTATTTTAATAAAGTGGTCGCTCGTCCGATGTGGCAATTAAAAACATTTGTTGCCATCCACAATGTAATCTACAACATGCTTTCCTTTTTCAGAATTGGCGATGAAATGGTAATTGCCGCGAGAAAAAAGGACTAAACTAATTTCTCAGTACCTATTCGTAATAAGTGTACTTATATATGGTGGAATCCTGGGGTACACGCTCGATCACCTTCACAACCCTGTTTTTTGAATCAAATTCGTAGACAAAATTCGTCAGCCAATCTGGACCTGAAACTATGTGAGTAATTGTTTTCCTGAGATTCTTATTCTGTTTACCGAGAAAAGACATACCCTTATTCAGATTACCTATGGTGTTGTTTTTGTCGAGGAAATATTCAGTGGTTGAATTACCAACGTCCGAATTTGTAGTGATAACATTGCCATTTAAAATTTCGTAGGACGATTCAAAATTAGGTCCGGAAATTATTTCCCATGTCTTATAACCATCCGCATCGTATTTATAATAAGTAAAAACACTATCACGCGCCGCTGAAAAACACAAACCCAGGGAATCGAGAGTAAATTCAACGATCTCGCGCGGATCAGGATATGATGTTGAAAATTCAGTTTTTATACATTTGCCCGGCGACCATTCAAAGGTCTCATAAATTCCGGTACTCCGGTTTATTCTAACCACTCTGCCTTGTGAATCGTATTTGTACTCGTAGGTAATCGTTAATCCAGGTATGGCAATTTCCTCTGTTTTAACTTTATAAATGACAGGCTGTGAAACAGTGCCTGTTGTTGTTACAGGAATTTCCGCTTCTGTTTCTTTATTCTTTTTTTTACAAGCAAAGAACAAAACACTAATCAAAAAAACGCCTAAGATTATTCTGGAATACTTCATGGGTAAATTAAAGGTAGTGTTTTTTTAAATAAAAAAGCCCGGGCGAATACCCAGGCTTTCTTTAAGTCTTAGCTGTATTAATCGAAATACGTGTAACTTGTAGAATTTGAGGTTGTAATGCCAGAAACAGTCTGCGTTTGACTCATTTTTGAAACACGGTTCTTAGAATCGAACTGATATGTAATATCCGAAGCGGTTGTTTGACCCAAAACATTGGTGCTCATTTTCTTTGCCAGATTTTTGCTGTCTTTCCCAAAGATAGTCATACCATGGTTAACATTTCCAATGGTATTGGTTTTGTCCGTAAAATACTCGATAGTCATGGTCATTGGAAATCCACTAAACGTGGTAGACATGCTTGTTTGATTACCATTGGTGATCACGAAATTAAGGACAGTTGTCTGACCTGAGTTTGTTGTGGTCATTTTCGTCTGGTATCCATCGGCATTGTATTCGTAAGTTGCGGTTGTCCCAAGAGTACCCTGTGACTGGCTTATACAAAGCCCGGAAGCGTTCAGGTCATACGTTGAAATTGATGCAGGTGTTGTTACAGTATTATCATCAAAATCTTTCTGTATAACCTGTGTGGAGCCCCATGTTAAGGTAGAATAAGAGCCGTCATCACGTGTCATTTTGATAACACGACCATTGCTATCGTATTCGTAATCGGTTTTAGACGAAACTGTTGTACCATTGCTATTTGTGGTCATCGTCTCCGATTTAATTTTAGCAATAGTAGGAGCCGGAGTTGGCGTTACAACCGGCGTTTCTTCTTCCGGTTTATCATCTTTCTTTTTACATGAGAAAAGCACTCCGGCAGACAACAATGCTATTAAAGCAATCTTTTGGAAATTCATGGTTTTATATGTTTAGAGGTTTAATCTTGACGAATATAGTACGATTTGAAGAGATTCTGAAGTCACAGATCGGAAAAAAAGACCATGATATCGATCTCTTCCACATAAGTATAGACAAATGGTTTTCCAAAGCCTACCCGGGCCATTCTTTTGGTAACCCGATTCTTCAAATCCATTTCATAAGTGTAGTAAATGGTGTATTTATTGGCTTGCGTCGAGGTGAAAGTTTTTTACCGATTTTTAGATGTCTTCCCATAGACCGGAATCCGCGGTTAGGATATCCGATGATTGATAGGTACAGAGCACGCAGAATTTTAAGATCTCCGTGAGCCCCCGGTGCCCTCGTCCCTTTGTGTTAAAAACGGCCGGGTTTTTGCATCAAAAAACGTTTTTTAGCCGCATTTGGTAGAAAAATAATTTTAATTTGAGTTATCACCCAACCCCAAGACTCTGGCAGGTGTTTTATTAATAAAAGCCTTTCGTAATTCTATGGAAATAGACCAGGAACTAATTAAGCGTTGTCTTAAAGGCGACCGGAAGGCGGAGAATGATTTATACAAGATACTGTATGGGTTTCTGATGAGTATTTGCAGAAGGTATATACGCCAGGAAGAAAAAGCCCGCGAAATCCTAAATATCGGGTTTTGCAGAATCTTAATTAACATAAACAAATATCAGCCGATAGCCCCCTTTCAGTTCTGGGCCAGACGAGTGATGGTAAACACACTTATTAACGAACATAAAAAGGAAAAACTTCACTATGGAAACCATAATTACGTGGAAAGCTACGGAGATGATGAGAAATACTCGGAAATAAACGATGCCATTGGAAAATTTGACATGAGCAGAATTGCCCTCTGCATAGAGAAGTTGCCGGCCGCAAGCAAACAAGTTTTTAATCTTTTTATTATAGACGGCTATTCACACAAAGAGATCTCTT
>JAEUTM010000444.1 GCA_016788025.1 Bacteroidia bacterium | reverse complement strand
AGCGAGACAGCTTAATAATCGTAAGGATTTCGAACTGTTCCTTATTGATAAGCAAAATCATCATCAATTTCAGCCACTTTTTTACCAGGTTGCCACCGCGCGACTTGAACCAGCAAATATCTCCTTCCCGTTTCGAAAGATTTTTCAAAAGTCCAGGAATATTCACATTCGATTGGCGGAAGTGCTGGCTGTTAGAGAACAATCTAATGAGATAGAAACAACAACGGGCATATATAATTACGATTACCTGGTGATTGCAACAGGGTGCAAAACCAATTTCTTTGGGAACGAAAATATCATGAGATACGCTTATTCCATGAAGAGCACTCAGGAGGCGATCAATATCCGGAACGAAGTTTTGATGAGTTTTGAGCAGTATATTTCATCGGTGGAAGAGGAGAAAGAAGCTTTATTGAACATTGTAATTGTTGGTGCTGGTCCTACAGGCGTTGAACTTGCCGGCGCTTTTGCAGAAATGAAAAAACACATTCTGCCGCGGGATTACCCCATGGTGGATTTCAGCCGTTTAACAATCACAGTGCTGGAAGGAAGTAAAAATACCCTGAATAGTATGAGCGATGAGTCGAAAAAAACCTCGCGTGAGTACCTGGAGAAAATGGGTGTAAAAATTAAGACCGAGACTTTCGTGACGGATTATGACGGAACAACGGTAACACTTAACAACGGAGATACGATCAAAAGTAAAAATGTGATTTGGGCTGCAGGAGTTACAGGTAATGTCATTAAAGGTTTGCCGGAAACATCTTTGTTACGTAGCCGCTTTGTGGTTGATCGTTATAATAAAATAAAAGACACCAAAAACATATATGCCATTGGTGATATCGCTTACATGGTTACACCAAAGTATCCGCAGGGACATCCACAACTTGGAAATGTTGCCATTAACCAGGGGAAAAACCTGGCCAGGAATTTTATGGCCATTGAAAAAGGAAAAGAATTAAAAGAATACGAGTATAAGGATCTTGGTTCTATGGCTACCATTGGTGAATACAAAGCGGTGGTGGATCTTCCATGGTTAAAGTTTCATGGAGTTATTGCCTGGTTTGTATGGATGTTCCTCCACCTGATGTTGATGTTAAGCACGCGAAATAAGTTTGCGACATTTATGAACTGGACATGGAATTTTTTCACCCGCGATTCTTCCTTGCGACTGATTTTTAAAGCCAGTTCTTCTAAATAGAGCAGATTAATGTCTTTGCAATTGCTCGAGTTGAGCATAGTGTTTTCCCAAGTTTATCAGTTCCTGGTGAGTTCCCATTTCGGCAATCTCTCCATCTTTTAAATAAAGGATCAGGTCTGCATTGCGAATACTGGAGATGCGGTGGCTGATCACAAGACTTGTTTTCCCTTTCATTTCTTCTTTCAGATTTCGGAGGATCAGCTCTTCTGTTTCACTGTCAACGGCGCTAAGGCAATCGTCAAAGATTAAAAGTTGAGGTTTGTTAATAATGGCTCTTGCAATGGAGATCCTTTGTTTCTGACCACCACTCAAGGTTACCCCTCTTTCACCCACCATGGTTTCAAAATTCTCAGGGAAAGTCATAATGTTATCGTAAACGCCAGATTTTTTTGCAACCGCTTCAATCAAAGGTCGCTCAACTTTTTTGTCTGCGCTTCCGAAGGCAATATTGTTTGCGATCGTATCACTAAATAGAAAAACTTCCTGTGGTACAACACCGCAGTTTCTTCTCAGCAGTTCAAGATTGTGTTCCCTGATGTTCATTCCATCAACAAGGATTTCACCGGTTGTTGTATCGTATTGTCTCGTTAACAAGCTCACAATGCTCGATTTGCCACTGCCCACTTGCCCGGTTATTCCAAGCAACTGGCCCTGTTTCAAACGGAAAGAAATGTTTTTTAAAGCCGTGACTTCGTTTTCGGGATAGGTGAACGTTACATTTTTGAATTCGATATCTCCACGCAAATCGTAATGTTTATCGTTTTTATTTTTAATGCTGGGTTCCTGCTGTAGAAATTCATTGATCCTTTCCTGCGAAGCAGAGGCGCGTTGTACGAGGGAAGTTACCCAACCCAGGGAAGCAAATGGCCAGGTAAGACGAAAAACGTAAAGAATAAATTCGGTAATGTTTCCAGGTTCTATTTTGTGCTCGATAGTGAGTTTGCCGCCATACCAAACAGTAATCAACACGCTCAAGCCAATCATCAGAGCCATTACCGGAGCAAACAAAGCCTCGATGGAAGCCAGTTTTAACGCCGTTTTTTTATACTGTTCACTTTTACGATGCATTTCGTCGGAGAAGAATTTTTCTCTCGCATATGCTTTAATCACCCGAATAGCGCTGAAGGTTTCCTGGCTCTGGGTGGTAAGATTGCTGAGTTCCTGCTGCACTTTTGTGCTCTGTTTGGCTATCATGTCCGATACTCTGTAAATAACATAAGACAGGATCGGAAGTGGTAAAAACACAAGCAGACTCAGCGTAACATTTACTTT
>JAEUTM010000442.1 GCA_016788025.1 Bacteroidia bacterium | reverse complement strand
CATCCAGTTTCAGGTTAATAGGTACCACTCACGATCTGCTCCAAAACAATTGGTGCATGTTGAACAGTATACCGCTGGTTTGGCGCTTGATGTGTTGATGCGGCTGCGAAAAAAGATGCTCCTCAGGGTTGGATTAATATTCAGTACTGTCGCCTCTCACGACATTCAGGTTTCGTATAAAGATTACAATTCAAGGGGCTATTACAGTACTGATGATCTTTACAAGTCGTATGAACCTCAGAATTTTCAAAGTTCTGTAAACCTGGGCCTGTGCTTTTTGTTTAAGATTTTCCGGAGAGAACAAAAGTTTAATATCAAATTTGTTCAGTATGGAAGCCGGTTGGTTAATTCCGACTACTGGTTAACGAAAAATCAAATTGGTGAAGATACAAAGGTCCTTTCTACAAAAGCCAGGCCCACTATGCTTATCTTTGCCTTGGAAATAAACCTCCAGAAGTTTAAAAAACAGAAAAAACACGAAACGGAAGAATAGCTATCTGAAGATCAAAAGCCGGTTCGAATCGAGCTTGATAAAAATAAAAAGGAGTATCGTAAACGCCCATAATGAAGACCCTCCGTAACTGAAAAACGGCAAAGGAATTCCAATCACAGGCATAAGTCCAATGGTCATGCCAATATTAATCGCAAGGTGAAAAAACAAAATCGATGCGACGCCGTAACCATAAATACGACTGTAATCGGATCTTTGTCTTTCAGAAAGAAAGATAATTCTGAGGATCAACAAAAGTTCAAGAAATATCACAATAGTACTTCCAACAAAACCCCACTCTTCACCCACAGTACAAAAAATAAAGTCTGTGTCTTGCTCAGGCACAAAATCATATTTGGTTTGCGTTCCTTGCAAGTAGCCTTTACCTAAAAATCCTCCGCTTCCGATGGCTATTTTTGCCTGGTTTACATTGTAGCCTTCTTTTTTAAGATTTACAGTACCACGACCAAGTAACACATCAATCCTTACTTTTTGGTGAGGTTCTAAGTGATTGTAAACATAGTTGGTGCCGAATACCACACCGGCTGCAAGTCCGTAAACCAAAGCAACAATTATCAGATTTCTTCGGGTACGTCTAATAAATAAAAATGAACCGGCTGCAATAACTGCCAGTGTAATAAGTAAACTGGAAATGTGTGTGATCACGAGCGCAAGTACGAAGAGAATCGTCGCCAGGAGACCGAAGATCAGGAAATTGACGCTCAGTCCCTCACGGTAAAGTACAATGATGAAGGCTACAAACACGATCGCCAGCCCGGTTTCATCCTGCAACACTTTAATAATAACCAATGGCGCCAAGATAATAGTTAAAGCTATGAGTGTGTTTTTATAGTTTTTGATGAGATCCTTTAATCGAAGTCTGAATTGTTGGTTGACGATGATCTGCTGGTTGCTGAGAAATTTAGCCAAGGCAAGGTTTACGGCAAACTTCATAAATTCTGCCGGTTGAACGCCAAATCCCCCGAAACCAAACCAGGACCGGCTGCCTTTGATCTCCCGTCCGAAAAAAACAACCAATATGTTTGCTAACAAGAGGAACCCGTAGAAGAAATAAGCGAAGGCTGTGTAAAAATTCGCATCTATTAATAGAATGCTGAAGGCAATAATTGCCGCTCCACCAATCCACAATAATTGCTTCCCGTATTTCTGAGTAGTGTCGAAAATACTCTGATGTTCTTCATTGTAAACGGCTGCATAAATATTAACCCAACCCATAAATACGAGCAATACGTAAAGCAAAACCGTAAGTCTGTCAACACCGTAAAATAATTTATTTTCGTTCCTTTGTGACATTCAGCTTAGTGCTTAGGTTCCGTAAGCAGGTTTTTGTTTTCTATAAGGTTTGCATCCATGATTCTTTTTTCCAGTTCAGGTCTGTCGGTTTTACCTTTCAGATATTTCTCAATCATCAACGTCACAATAGGCGCACTCCAGGTTCCACCAAATCCTGCATTTTCAACAATACAAGCAATGGCAATTTGTGGATTTTCCCTTGGCGCAAAAGCAAGGAACACCGCGTGATCTTTTCCATGTGGATTCTGGGCAGTACCGGTTTTGCCGCAAATGACAATGTCTTTTACCCTCGAATGATACCCGGTACCACCATCAAGGCAAAGCTGCATCCCGTCGATAACATTTAAATAATACTCCGGATTTTGCACACCTACATAGTGTTTGATCTTGAACTTACTATGGATCTGTTTTTCGTTTCCAATTCCTTTAACGCAATGAGGTGTGTAGTAATAACCGCGATTTGCAATGCTGGCCACCACATTTGCCATCTGCAGAGGGACGAGTGTTAGCTCTGCCTGTCCGATGCCAAGAGAAACAATCGTGTTGCTTCGCCAGGCGTTTTTTCCAAAAACTTTGTTGTAATAGTTCACAGAAGGCACGTTACCCGGCTTGTCAAAAGGCAGGTCGGTTCCCAGGCGGGTACCGGGACCAAACGTAATAACCATGTCTCTCCAATGCGTGTAACCATCAATAAAATTCGGATATTTCTTTTGGTCAACTATTTCCCTGAACACATAACTGTAATAAGAGTTGCAGGACTGTGCGACAGACCCCACAAGATCAACCGGTCCATGCCGGTGGCACTTTGGTTTTCCACCCATTGGCGGATAACCCATAGCGCAGGGGAAAGAAGTTGATCGGTGAATCAGTCCGTCATTCTGAGCAATAAGTGCGTCGATTAACTTAAATATAGACCCCGGAGGGTACATGCCCTGTAATGCCCGATTAATAAGAGGATCATTAACACTATCGTAATACAGCTTTGTGAAATTCCGCGATCGCTCCTTTCCACTCACCAGGAGATTGGGATCATAAGCGGGCGCTGAAACAATACATAATATTTCGCCCGTACCAGGCTCAATAGCCACGATAGCTCCTCTTTTACCGTGCATCAGTCTTTCGCCGTACTCCTGCAAATCCATATCGATAGTACAGTACAGCGGCTTTCCCGGGACAGCCGCGGTGTCGTATTTGCCATCCATGTAGCGACCTATGGTTTTGTTATGCACATTTGTGATAGTTATTTGAGTGCCCTTTTTACCTCTTAATGATTCCTCATAACTTTTCTCGATGCCGGTGATACCAATATAATCTCCTTCTTTGTAGTAAGAGTTTTTTTCGGCTCCCTCTTTGCTGATTTCACCAACGTAACCCAACAAATGGGCCGCAATAGGCCTGGGATACCTGCGAACGGTACGTTTCTGAACAAAAAATCCTTTATAGCGGTATTGTTTTTCCTGCAATTCCGCATAAAGTTTGGGTGACATCTGCTTCTCGAAAATACTTTGTTTGCGTGGAGAATTTGGCGCCTGGCAGGCTTTTTTCATGCGCTTCAAAAATTCTGCCTTGGTAATTCCCAACACGTCGCATAACGAAGCTGTGTCACAATTTTTTGCTTCTCTCGGAATAACCATCAAGTCGTAGGATGGAGTGTTGTATACAAGCAGTTTTCCTTTCCTGTCAAAAATATAACCACGCACAGGGTACTCTGTAATAGCTCTCAATGCATTGTTCTGCGCCTGAAGCACATATTGGTCGTCGATGATCTGGATGTAAAAAAGCCTGCAGATGTAAATTAGTGCAATCAGACAGAAAAATCCTCCGATAATAAACATCCTGTTGCTAAGCTGCAAGTTGGAACTCATTCTCTACGTCGGCTTGTGAAAAACAAAAACTGAATCAGGTAAATTAAAATCAATGTGCCAATGCTACTAAGTATAACTCTCAACAGCGTGTGAAAGAACTCGGAGAAACGAAAAATTTCCATGTAAAACAAAAAGAAATGATGGGTAAAAACCAGTGTGCCGGCATAACGCAGATACCACTCCAGTCCCATGTCTTCAATCGTTGGTTTTACACCCACATCGTAACCATCGCGGGGCGCTATGTATTTTAAGACATAATACCTCGCAAATCCCATAATCGTGCATGCGGAAGCATGAAGCCCTGACGAGTCGTAAAAATAATCAATACAAACACCCAGAAGAAAAGAAGAAAAAAGCACAACAAGCTTGTTTGTTTCAAAAGGCAGGATCAATACAAAAAGAACATAAGGCAACAGGATCATATAACCTGTTAGATTGATGTTCTGAATGATCAGTACCTGAAGTAAGACCAATAAAATAAACCGCGCAATATTTTTAGCTACCTCAGTCGTCAATTTGTTTCTGTGTATTTATTTCAAGCGAATCCCGCTCCGGTTTTAATTTATTCTTAATCACATATACGTGATTCACTTTTTTGAAATCAGAACTTAACAGGATTTTGGCAGTGTAATAAGATTCGTTTCTTTTCCTTTCATAACTATCTACAGTTCCTACCATTATCCCCTCCGGAAAAATCCCCGAAAATTCACTGGTGATAACGGTATCGCCGTGCTTGATCTTGGCATGGGTAGGAATATCCGTTAATAAACAAAAACGGTAATCAGCGCCATCCCATATCAGGGGTCCATAACTTCCGTCCTTCTTCAACTGGCAATTTACTTTCGCGTCCTTGTGCAAAAGGCTCATCACGCTTGCAAAATTTCTTGATACGTTTGTTACAATTCCAACAATTCCATCACTTGCCATCACCGCCATATCCTGCGCAACACCCTGATCGGAACCCACGTTAAGCGTCAGAAAATTTCTTCTCTTATTCACCGAAGAGTTTACAACCTTAGCGGCGATGTAAGAATACTGCTGCTTATACAACGTGTCATTCTTTTTAAACTCCTTTGTTGGCAGCACCGCATAGTTAGATTTTAAGTAGTGCCTCAACA
>JAEUTM010000404.1 GCA_016788025.1 Bacteroidia bacterium | reverse complement strand
ATGGAAATAATGGGGTGAGATAATCGAAGATCACACGGTCGCGAACAAAAGACGGGTCGCGGCCATTGATTTGTTCCACTTTGATTAATGGAAAGTATTTTTCTCCTTCTTTCGGAGGGCGAACCCCGCCTTTTACAACGTCACCAGCCTTCAGACCAAATAATTTAATCTGAGATTGAGACACGTATACGTCATCAGGCGAATTGAGATAATCATAATCTGAACTTCTCAGGAAGCCATAACCATCTGGCATAACTTCCAACACACCAGTAACGAATACGATATTATCAAAGTTGTAATAAACTTTTTCGGGTTTTTTAGTCTCCGGCAATGGCTCTTCTTTAGGCATCCCTTGCACAGGATTTTCGTTTTCCGCCGACAGAACTTCCGCTTCTGCAACTACTTCAGGTTTTTCAACAACCGTTTCAGCCACTGCCACCGGTTCGGAAACTTCTTCTTCCGGGGGTGTTACGGTCTGGTTAACCGATTCTTCATTGATTGGATCAAGCTTAACTTTTCTGGGACGTTTTTCCCTCGGCTCACGGCCTGACTTAGGATCTTTTGCACTCACGGTATTTTTTTTAGAATGTTTTTCTACAATTTCTTTAGCTAGTTCTGGTTTCTCTGACTGGGCATCTACAATTTTTAAAATCAGATCACCCTTCGTCAGCCCTTTACTGTCAATTGAAAAGGCTTTGGCAATTTCTTTCAATTCGGGCAGGGCTCTACCACTTAGATCAATAACTTCAAACATGGAAAGGAATCAATAATAATAATATAACGAGATAGAATGTTAACTTTTTTTGATTGACAGGTCGCAAGAAAATGCGTCCCAACTAATACAATACAATATTAAGGTAAAATAGTTGAATGAACAAATTAATTAATCTAAAATCCTGAGGTAAAAAAATCCCCGGAATTTTAATTAATAGTTAATGTAGCCTGTGATGCCACAGGGAAAACAGTTTTGAGTAAAAGGGAATAGTTTACAGAAATGCGCAGATCAAACCACCCATTAAAGCCATTGAAACAATAAAGTAGCCTGCATTAATGGCAATGTATTTAAAGCCTCGTTGTTCGAAAAGAGCATTGATGGCAATGATCGGAAGCGCTAGAAAGATTCCTGTGAGCGTTCCATGAAAAACCCCATGTTTAAAGGTGCGGTAACTGTTTCCATACAGCTCCATGAAGCGTTTCAACATCGCCATCGACTCAGAATTGGCATCTTTCGAATCTGGCTGATTTGTCAATAACGCGCCTACGTGAATCTGGTGAACCACAAGACTCATTAACACAGTAGCCATAAAAAACGAGAACAAGATGGTTAATCCGAAGGTAACCCACATGTTAGATTTTTTGCCTTGTTCAGGGGTCATTCCTGTAACCTTCATCCAGGCAGTTCCAAACACTTTAGGATGATACCAGATAAAGCCAATAATTAAAGGGACAGCCGTTGCGGCAAATACTATTGAAAAATTGAAATCCATGTTGATTGATTTTAAATCAAATATAGGATTTAAGATTTAATCCCAAAATCGGGAAATTAAATTCCGGGGATCGGTTGGGGTTAAACGAATTTCTCGCCTTTACTAACCTTTACGTCGTTCACAAAATTACG
>JAEUTM010000398.1 GCA_016788025.1 Bacteroidia bacterium | reverse complement strand
TTCGAGAGAATTTTATGAAGCCTTGATTTTTGACCAACTTTTTATTAAGAAAAAGTTGGGGCGATTGTTCTTAACACGAAGTACCGGTGTTTTTGCAACTATCGTTAATCGAACCTCAGTCAACACAGCGAACTTTATGGGCAATTTCCGAAGAGGAATGTCAATGCCGAATTTTAGGTACTGGTTGACTTGCCTTTTTAAATTCTCACAGACAATCGAATGAATTTGAAAAGGCTGCGAAAAAACATTAAATCATGTTTCCGAAGCCCCTTGCTCCGCCATACCTTTGCGAAGGCGCAGTCCGATCCGAAGCGTCGGATGACGGGTAAGAACTAACCGCATTCAGACTGCATTATCAGGAATCCATGACAAATGTCAGTTTTGCAACTGAGCATCTTCAGGACTTCGCCCGAAGCATCATGCTACCTTCGAATCGAAATAAACACGTTTATGAAATCCACGCTGCCAGTATTTTCGATTTACGATCTCTCGAACCCACATTTTTGCAATGTGGTCCTTAACACACGAGATCACAAAGAACTCAAAGGACAATTCGTACAATTTAAAGTGGTAAAGGACAAAGAATTCGAATTTCTTTACCCCGCTGAAAAATACTGTTTCCTCCCCGAAAACAGGAAAGCAGAATTCTGGGCCCTACACGATAGCAATAACGGAGAATTCAAGGAATTTCCCTCTTATGTGTTACAGCTTGGGTTGAATGATATCCTCAGCTTTACAATCACTCCCCTCTTATCTGTTTAATCATGAAACCGGGATGCAAAACGTTTTATACTCTTGTCTGCGTTTTAATCTTCGCGGCTTGTTCACGCCAAAAAGAAACAACGCATGTTAGTTCCGGGCCTGTCTCTGAATCGGTTTATGCGTCGGGCACAATAAAAAGCAAAGATCAATACCAGGTCTTCGCGCAGGCAAATGGCATTATAAGCCAGGTTTCTGTAAAGGAAGGCGATACTGTAAAAAAAGGACAGCCCATTTTATTCATCGATAATGATATTCAGAAACTGAGTAAAGAAAATGCTGAGCTCGCCGCAAAGTTTTCGGATTTCGGAGCCAACCAGACCAAAATTACCGACGCAGCTGCCAGCGTAGATCTTGCTTACCTGAAAATGTTAAACGATTCGGTGTTGTATGCCAGGCAGTCTGCGTTATGGTCGCAGAACATTGGCACAAAAGTGGAACTGGAACAACGGGAACTGGCCATGCGGAATTCCAAAACAGCCTATCTTTCCGCAAAACTAAAACTGGCAGACCTCCGTCGCCAGCTCGAATTTTCATCCTCCCAGGCCAAAAAAAACCTGCTCATCAGCAGTGTCTCAGAAGACGACTATACTGTGAAAAGCGAAATAAACGGTATTGTCTACAGTCTCAACAAGGTAAAAGGAGAAATGGTAAACGTTCAGACACCCCTGGCAATCATTGGAGACGCGCACAAATTTATTCTCGAGATGCAGGTGGATGAATATGACATTGTTAAGATCAGGAATGGTCAGGTCGTAATCATAAACATGGATAGTTACAAGGATCAGGTCTTCGAAGGAAAAGTCACCCGCATTTTTCCATTGATGAATGAAAGAAGCAAAACCTTTATTGTAGAAGCAGAATTTGTAAACGCCCCGCCTGTCCTCTATCCCAACATAAGTTTTGAAGCAAACATCATTATCAATCATAAGGAACAGGCACTACTCATCCCAAGAAATTATCTTCTCAACGACAGCAACGTTCTGAAAAAAAACGGAGAAAAGATTACAGTTAAAACTGGCTTAAAAGACTACCAGGTCGTGGAAATTCTTAAAGGCTTAAATAAGGATGAAGAAATTCTAAAACCAGAATAATGGATCTGAAACTTGGATTTGATATCTCCCGCTCTCTTTTGCTGGCGCGCTGGCGACAAACACTGGTTGCAGCCATCGGTGTTACCTTCAGCATAGCCATGTTTATTACCCTCCTAAGTTTTATGACGGGTTTGAACGTGCTGCTGGACGGACTCATCCTGAACCGTACACCCCACATTCTTCTCTATAAAGACGTACAACCCTCCGCGCAACAACCCATACAACTTCTTCATAAAAACAAATCCGGTCATGATTTTGTAAGTTCTATAAAACCAAAAAACGAAGCACTACAAATTCGAAACAGCTCGATTCTGGAAAAAACGCTTTTGGCTGATAACAGAGTATTAGGGATCGCTCCCAAAGTAAGCTGCCAGGTGTTCTACAATGTTGGCGGGATAGATCTTCCCGGCTCCATAAACGGCGTAGATCCCGAACAGGAAAACAAACTCTTTAAGTTTAGCGAATACATTAGCGCAGGAACCTACATTGATTTAAAAAACACTCCCAACAGTATTATTCTTGGAAAAGGAGCTGCGGAAAAAATGCTGGCACAACCCGGAGATGTGATACAGGTAACGACCTCGCGCGGGGAAGCCTTCCAGCTGAAAGTAGTGGCTTTGTTCCAGTCAGGCATCCAGGAACTGGACAAAGTGCAGAGTTACGTATCTCTGAGTACAGCGCAGAAACTTCTGGGTGAACCAAAAAGTTATGTAACCGGTATACAGGTAAAACTTAAAAACATTCTGAATGCACCCGCTATGGCGCTCGAATACAAAGAGCTGTTCGATGTAGAAGCGCTCGATATAAATACCGCCAACGCACAATTTGAAACCGGCACCTTTGTAAGGACGCTGATTTCCTATGCTGTAGGTATAACCTTGTTAATTGTAGCCGGCTTTGGGATCTATAACATTTTAAACATGATGATCTATGAAAAAATGGACAGTATTGCTATTTTAAAGGCAACCGGTTTCTCGGGAAAAAATGTAAAAGCCATTTTTATTGGCATCGCATTAACCATTGGAATTTTTGGCGGGACTCTCGGATTGCTCTTCGGACTGGGCGCTTCGGCCCTCATCGACATGATTCCATTTAACACACCGGCTTTGCCTACGGTTAAAACATATCCTGTAAATTACGATCCGGCCTTTTATATTATCGGGGGCGTTTTTTCAATCATCACCACCTACTTCGCCGGTTATTTTCCGTCCCGTAAAGCAAGTAAAGTAGATCCCGTTGTTATCATCAGGGGAAAATAAAATGAACAAGGTTGTCCTGGAAGCCATACACATTTCGAAAGAATTTCACGATCCCGTGACGATTCCTATTTTGAAGGATA
>JAEUTM010000390.1 GCA_016788025.1 Bacteroidia bacterium | reverse complement strand
CGGTTATATCCGTAGCAATATCATTCTTATCAATAAACTGTTTCATCGATTTCGCATCTTCGGCGGTTCCACTGATAAAGATTTTAAACTGATCCTTGGGTAACAACATGATCAGTTTTTCGAAATTAGCCATTCCCCATTCCTTTGCACTTCCTTTTGATTTGGGGTGAAGGATGAGATTGAATTTTGTTCTATCAATCCATTCTGAATATCTTTCTTCCAGTAGGGGAATTTTCGTGAACCCATAGTATGCCGGAATTGAGGACAAGGATAAAGTAGTATCTATTCCAAGAAATTCAAGGAGTTTGATGTTCAATTGCGCCTCATGAAGGTCCGAGTTTTTCCGACTCAGGTTTAACAGCTTATTGCAGGTGAACCAATGATATGCCCTATTTCTTGTACCCACGCGTAGGGGTATTCCGGCTCTTTTTGCGATGAAAGCAATGTCTCTTCTTGGAAAAACGTGAAGGAAAACGTCGGCACCAATTCCTTTAACATATTCGATTTTTTGACTCGTGTTTAACTTCGTAAAATCATCGTAATTGATAAAACCGTCAATATATTCGGAAAGATTAATAATGTCTTTCGTGTATGTTCTGCCAAGGAATAAAACCTTGCTTTCAGGAAAGTAATTTTTAATAATACCCGCCAATGGGAGGGTAAGCACAACATCACCAATGCTATCGGTTCTGCTAATGACGATCTTAAAATTATTTGGAAGCTTTTTGATAATAGAGATTTCTGAGCTTTTTATATTTTAACCAGGTAGCATAGGCAGATATTCTTGAAATGAGATATCCTGCTTTTCCGTCGAGGAATCCCAGATGCAGCAAATAATGATCAACAAACTTTGCAATGGGATTTACGATAAGTTTGTAGATTGGAGCCTTTTTCCCTTTTTCGTAGTATGCCTTAGAGGCGATATTCGTGAAATACTCAACTTGTTTGTAATGATCTGCGACCGAATAATAACTGTAATGAAGGATGTCTCCTTTTAGGTGACCGGCTTTTTTATCTCCATCAAAAAGTTCGTATTTGTCGTGTGGATTTACGCCACGCCACTCTCCTTTTCTTCTGTCCCACAATCTTAACTTTTCATCAGGATACCAACCACAATGTCTTACCCAGTGTCCGCAATAATTTGTGAGACGGTTCATGTAATAACCCTGCAGTTTAAAGTTGTTCTTAACCTCAGCTATTGACCTTTGAAGTTTCTCGTCTAAAGCTTCATCGGCATCGAGAGATAAAACATGATCGTTAGAGGCATATGTAATTGCCCGGTTCTTTTGCTGAATGTGACCATCGAAGACATGCTGAAAAAATTTCACCCCATGTTTTAAACAAATTTCCTCAGTTTTATCGGTACTGAAAGAATCAAGAACTACAATCTCGTCAGCAATTGGTTTCAACGAAATCAGGCAGCGTTCGATGTTTCTTTCTTCGTTAAAGGTTATAATAACTGCCGATAATTTTATCACGCGGTAAAAGTACCAAATTTTACAGAACTGTTATATTTGTATGTGCCTGAAAGAATCACAAAAGTCCTAAAAGAAAATGCCATTTTGTGTTTGGTTTTATTAACCGGATTACTGGTGTACTCGCGCTTTCTTTTTTACTCGCACATAAGCTGGGACGATCCCGAAATGCTTTTTAGGAATAAGGATGTGAGAGATTTTGATTTAAAAGCAATTTTCACAAATCATTATGTTGGTAATTACATCCCCATTACGATGTTATTCCATTCCCTGGCCTGGTTCCTTTTCGGAAATGCCGACTGGGGGCACCATCTGTTAAATATTCTTCTACACACCATAAATGCGTTTTTGGTATACCGTCTTGGAAAAAAGCTTTTCAAATCAGAAACAATTTCACTGACGGGATGCATTGTTTTTTTTATTCACCCATTGCAGATCGAATCTGTAGGCTGGATCAGCGAATTAAAAAATGTTCTGTCGACAACTTTTTCGCTTGCCGGTTTAATCTGGTATTTAAACTATCTTGAGAAAAAGTCCCAACAAAATTATCTCATCACATTTCTGTTTTTCAGCCTGGCCTGTCTCAGCAAACCTTCAGCGGTGACTTTTCCTTTGAGTTTAGTTTGTTTAGATGTTATTGTACAGCAAAAAATTTCTTTTCGATTCTTGTTAAATAAAATTCCATTTCTGATTCTGTCAATCGTTTTCGGATTGGTGAACATCAAAACCCAGAGTGCGGACCAATTTATAAATCATGCTCACGAATTTCCCTGGTATCAGAGGTTTGGTTTTTCGGGCTATGCTTTAATGAAGTATTTTATTCTTTTTTTGGCACCGGTTAACCTTAGTGTCATTTATCCTTACCCCGACGTTAAGTGGTCTGTTTTTATAGTTGGTTTTATCATTCTGTTGAGCGTTGTGTTCCTGCTTCTCTTGTTCCGCAAAAAAAATCAAACGTTATTCGCTCTTTTATTATTTGTGTTGTTTAATCTTATCCTCGTGTTGCAATTTCTTCCTTTTGGCGAAGTACTTTATGCCGATCGGTATTTTTATGTGCCCGTAATTGGTCTAGCGTGGATGATTGGGATCTTTGGAGAGAAGTTAAGTTTACGTCCGATCATCCTCTATCTGGTACTTTTACTTTATTTTTCGGTTCTAAGTTTCGCAAGAACAGGAACCTGGAAAAGCGCAATGAGCTTGTACGAAGACATCATTAAAAAATATCCGGACCAGTTTGTAGCCCTAAACAGTGCCGGCGTGGAAAGTATGTTTCTAAATGAAGATGAAAAAGCTCTTGGATATTTGAATAAGGCAGTTTCAGTCGCACCAAAAAACTACAAGGGTTACTATAATCGTGGTCTCTTGTATTTAAAAAACGGAAAAACAGAAGACGCTATTAAGAGTTTCAACCAGTCTCTTGCTATTTATCCTTACTCGAAGGCTTATGCGGCGAGAGCTGCAGCTTATTATTCGGCGGGTGATCTGCCGAAAGCAATGAATGACGCCAATTATGTTCTTCAACGTGAACCGGAGAATGCGAAGGCCCATTTTGTTCTCGCCAACTGTTACAATGATTTGAATAAACTCGACGAAGCACTGAAAGAATACAATCGTTGTATCACTATAAACGGTGAGGAAGCCGATTTCTACTTTAAACGTGCTATTGTATTTGGAAAAAAACAAGATTTTAAATCATGTCTCGACGACCTCGACCTTTGTATTTATTTTAGAGGTGACTATTATGAAGCTTACTATTGGCGAGGTGTTGCCAAGGTAAATTTAAATCAGAATCCGTGTGAAGATCTGATCGTGGCAGCCAGGAATAATTTTGATCCAGCAGTTAAAGCATATCATAAATATTGTAAGTAATTATGAAAGTCAGCATCATTCAAACCCATTTACATTGGGAAAATCCTGAAAAGAACCGGGAGCATTTTAGTGTGCTGTTGGAATCCTTAACAGAACAGAGCGACCTGATTGTATTGCCGGAAATGTTTACCACTGGATTTTCGATGAAACCTGAAAAAATTGCTGAAAAAACCAATGGCCCAACGCTCGCATGGTTAAAACAAAAAGCAATGGAAAAAAAAGCTGTGATTACAGGTAGCGTTGCTGTTGAAGATTCGGGAAAATATTACAATCGTTTATTTTGGGTGAGGCCTGATGGGGAATTCGACACTTACGATAAAAGACACTTATTCCGACTGGCCAAAGAAGATGAACACTACACAGCGGGAACTAAAAAAATTATTGAAAAAATAGGCAACTGGAATATTTGTCCGCTAATTTGCTACGATTTGCGATTTCCGATCTGGAGCAGAAACTCTTTTACTGCGAACAACGATGAAAGTCAGGGAAAATGGCAATATGATGTTTTAGTATATGTAGCCAACTGGCCAGAAGTCAGGAGTCACGCATGGAAAAGTTTATTGGTAGCAAGGGCTATTGAAAACCAGTGTTATGTTGTAGGTCTTAATCGTATTGGAAAGGATGGAAATGAATACAATCACACAGGGGACAGCGTGGTAATAAATCCAAGAGGGGAAATTATCAGTAGAACTAAAGCCAACGAAGAAAGTGTCGAAACCATCTCGCTTGACAAAAATTACCTTACTGATTTTATAAAAATATTCCCGGTTGGCCTGGATGCGGACCGCTTTGAATTACGATAAAAGAAAATCCCATTATTTAACATTTCCCCACTTTCCCCAGCTACGATTGAAAGTGGTTTTTTAGTGAGTGAAAAGGGTCTTTTGGTAAGTGAAAAAGTATGTGCCAAATCCACAAAAATTATTTCGTATTTAAGTCGTTTTAACCCAACCGTAGGTTAACTAGTTTTGTATTTATTCTATGGGGATCTGTGTGAGGTCTCCTCAGCATTACCAAATCTTAAAACTAAGTACTAACCCAACAACCCAGCCCATGAAAAAAGTTATCTACCTAATCGTACTTTTTCTGAGTATGCTTTTTACTCTAAAGACCCAAGCACAAACAAGCTTCACAACGTCACCGAATGGTGGCCAGTGTTATTCTCCAAGTTCAAATTATGGTTACGCGGGATTTAATAATACAATAACAGCCCAATCTTTTTCCTGGGCGGTGGCTGGTCCAGGAGGTTGCAATGCTTCTTACACGACTTCGTCCAGCGGTGGGCCTCCTTATATCTCTATTTATTATCCCTGTTGTGGAATCTACACGATAACCTGTTATGCCTTTACTGGCTCTGCAGTGGCCACGTACACACAGACTTACCAGATCTTCTGCGCAAATTCGATTAGTGTAAGTGGCACTTCTACACTTTGCACAAGCGGCACTGCTTACCTCAATGCAACAAGTTCAACAAATTATACAAATTATTTCTGGCAACCTGGCGGCTTAATAGGCGACTCTATATCAGTAAATCTTTCAAGTACCACGTGTTTCACAGTAACCGGTGTAACAGCAAACGGATGCACAAATAGTACGGTTAAATGTGTCACTGTTCAACCAGGGGGTGTAGGAATAAACGGCGGCAACTCGGCTATTTGTTCAGGATCTTACGCGATACTGACTGCTACAGGCGCTACAAGTTACACATGGCTGCCGTCGGGCACTGTGGGATCTTCGTTGATTGTCACTCCGGGCTCTACAACTTGTTATACCGTTCAAGGCTATAATGCAAGCTGTGGAGGAATTAGCACTGCGGTAAAATGTGTGACTGTGATTCCGAGTCCGACTGTTTCCGTATCTGGTAATACAGCAGTTTGTGGTGGAGGTAGCACAACGCTTACAGCGAGCGGTGCCAGCACTTACACCTGGATGTACGGTTCCAGTCCATTAACAGGATCTGTAGTTGTGATTACACCTACCGCGAGCACCTGTTTCAGTTTGTTGGCGTTAAATCAAAACGGATGTTACGGCGTGAGCGGTGTTTGTTTAAATCCACAGGGTGGATTAAACTTAAGTGTTAGCGGAAATACCACGATTTGCGGCGGAACAAGTTCAACCTTAACTGCAAGTGGCGCGCAGAACTATACCTGGAATCCGGGCGGTTTCACTGGTTCATCAATAGTTGTTTCACCCTCTGTTTCTGCATGCTATACTGTTACCGGAACTAATTCGGTTGGATGTTCAGGTTCTGTAGCCATTTGTGTAAACGTTCAATCCAGTTCATCCGTTATTATTCAGGGTCCAAGCACATTGTGTGCCGGCTCAAGTGCCACTTTATTTGGCAGCGGTGGAACATCTTATACGTGGAATCCAGGCAACATCGTTAATAACGGACAGTTGATAATTACTCCGAGCGTCAATACCTGTTATAGCATGACTACTAACAGCTATTGTGGATTGGTAACCGTAGTAAGATGCGTAACTGTGTCAACAACTAATGGATCTTTAACCATATCAGGACCTTCAAATTTATGTTCGGGTTATACTGCCACCCTCAATGCATTCGGAGCCAATAGCTTTACATGGTATCCAGGAGGTTCTACCGCTCCTTCGATTGTTGTGAGCCCTACTGCACCCATCTGCTACACGGTAATAGGAACGGGCTGTGCCGGTACTCTTTCAGCCAGTCATTGCTTAAGCGTCACTCCTAATCCGGTTATTTCTGTTACTGGTTCAACCTTTGTTTGTCCGGGCTCAACCGGAACATTAACCGCTTCCGGAGCAACCAGCTATACCTGGTATGGATCAAATGCGACATATACGGGCTCAACAATTGTATTTACTGCAAATGCAACAAGCTGCTTTAGTGTAATGGGAACTAATGGTAACGGTTGTTATGGTTACGGAGGTATCTGTGTAACACCTCAAAGTCCTTTAAGTGTTAGCGGTGCTACCAGTCTTTGTTCAGGAAACAGTGCGACCCTGGTTGCAAGTGGTTCTGCGTCAGGATATACCTGGATGCCTGGAGGAATGACCGGATCGGTAGTTGTTGTTTCTCCTACAGCGAGTATATGTTATACGGTGACGAGTACAAATACCGCAGGTTGTAACGGCTATGCAGTTCATTGCATCCAGGTGAATCCTAAGCCAATCATCAGTGTATATCCGACAGCCACCTTATGTATCTGGCAGCCAGCAGGATTGGTTGCCAGCGGTGCGAGCAGTTATACATGGTTGCCTTCGGGTGCAACGGGTTCTTCAATCGCAATTACTCCAACAGCCAGCAGTTGTTATACAGTTATTGGTTTGAATACATGGGGTTGTACAAATACGGCTGTTAATTGTTTCAGCGCTTATCCGGCAGCAACTATTACTATCAGTGGTTCCAATGTAAACTGCAGCGGTCAGTCAACCACTTTAACGGCAAGTGGTGCAACTAATTATTATTGGATGCCAGGAGGCCTTTCAGGATCAGTAATTGTTGTTTCACCAACGGCAAGCGTTTGTTATACTGTTACCGGATATCCTTCGGGGCAAATGTGTCCTGGTACAGCGGTAAGATGTATGTCTGTTCTTCCTGCTCCTATAGTTAGTGTAAGCGGAAACACAAGCATCTGTGCTGGTTCAAGTGCAAATCTTTCAGCATCAGGCGCTCAAACATATACCTGGATTCCTGGCAATCTAACCGGCTCCTTTATAACAGTTTCACCTACGGTTAGCACATGCTATACTGTTGTTGGCACCGGCGCAAGTGGATGCATTGGGGTTAACAATATATGCGTGAACATTA
>JAEUTM010000386.1 GCA_016788025.1 Bacteroidia bacterium | reverse complement strand
CCTACAACTGCTTCGGTTGTGCCTCTGGCTTTTCCCCTTATCGCAGGAACCGGCACGCTTACCACTCTTCTTTCCATACGTGCGGAATACAACTTACTCTCAATTCTTATCGCCATTGCTATAAATGTGATAATTGTTTATTTCGTTTTAAAGTATCTTCATTTTATTGAAAGACTTCTTGGAGCCGGAGGTATAGCCATATTAAAAAAGGTGTTCGGCATTGTGTTACTTGCACTGGCTATTAAACTATTCAGAAAATACACTGGCTTATGATTGCACGCCCCGCATTAACTATTCTTCTTCTAATCGCGTCAAATACATTCATGACTCTTGCCTGGTATGGTCATTTGCGGTTTAAGGATTTCTCACTTTTTAAAAATGCAGGACTGTTTACAATGATCCTGATCAGCTGGGGCATTGCTTTTTTTGAATACCTTTTAATGGTTCCGGCTAATAAACTCGGAGCAGAGGTAAACGGAGGGCCATTCAATATGTGGCAATTAAAAATCATCCAGGAAGTGATTTCAATATCCGTATTTATTGTATTTACCCTGATTTTCTTTAAAACAGATCAGCTTCGCCTCAATCATTTTATCGGCTTTGCTTTTCTCCTTGCTGCAGTTTATTTCTTTTTTAAGAAGTAGCTTCTCTCAGGTATTCAAGGAATGGATGCATTGATTTAAATCCGTCGAGAATATTTTTTACCGCATTTTTATCCAGTAGCTGTTTGTCTGAAAGATCATGGCTGACTACAAAATGTTTGTTTTTGAGGATGTCAATATGGGGGTGATCTTTATCGTAGCCTTTTGGGGCGGTCTTTAGCGCGTCTTCACTGTCGAGCCCCTTAAAATATTTTTTAAATGAGGCCGATTTTAGTATTTTCAAAAAGGCATCGGGATTGTAATCTATTTCCTGCCTGATAGCATTCAGAAGATTTGGCTCTGGCATATATACGCCTCCGGCAAGAAAACTCTTACCGGGTTCACAATGCAGATAATATCCCGCTACTAACGACTTCCGTCCACCCGGATTTATGCTGGCACCAAAATTGGTTTTGTAAGGTGTTTTGTCTTTGGAAAAACGAACATCTTTGTAAATCCTAAAGACACAGTCTTTGCCTTTAAGGTCTGCCGAAATTTTTTTGTCAAAGCTCCGAATTCCTTTGATAACGCTATCAATAAAAGCTTCATATTCGGTTTTTGCTTCAAGAAATTGTTCTTTGTTTTTGTCAAACCACTCTTTGTTGTTGTTCGACTTAAGTTTTTTAAGAAATGCGAGGGTTTTTTCCATAGCTTGAATGAATGATGAGGTAACAAATCCCCAATAGTATTTTGGTATAAAAATGGAATTTTAAAGATAGCTTTTATTGGTTACATTTGAATTAAGTGAACCGCAGAACCGCAAATATTTTATTTATTTTTTCACTTTTTGTTCTGGTGGCATGTCAGCCGAAACGCCAGTATACAACCAAACCTGCCAAGAGTGTCACTAATCCCGACAGTGATCTGCTGGAGGTAAATACCGTTGCTTATCACTTAAGTGATAGTGTGACGAATTTTTACGTGGAGATAAGAAATGAAAACCTGGTTTACAAACGGCCAGACACTACCAAAGCATTTTACGCGGAAATGCGAGTGGTTTGTAAGTTGCTTACCGAGCCGAACGCAAAAAAAATCATCGATAGTTGTTCTTTTTATTTGCGCGATCGTTCCGTGAACGAGTGGATTTCTCCTAAGTCACTTTATTCGCAATTTAAACTAAAGGCAAGGCGGGGAAACAATTACTATCTTGACATAAACATCCTTGATATTGGAAAAAGAACTCAATACAGCTCAGGGTTAAATGTATACAAGCTGAATAATTTTAGCGCCCAGAATTTCCTGGTGACAAAGAATGATACGGTTGTATTTAAAAATAATTTTCTGGAAGGAGAAAATGTTATCGTTCAATTCGCAAATCCTGCCGTGAGAGAAGTAACAGTGGATTGTTTTTTTAAGGATTTTGGACCTGCTCCGCCACCTTTTTCAACAAAACCGCCTGATGAACTGAAATATAAACCAGATAGTATTTTCAGTATGTCGTTGAGTTCAAATCAATTTATGTTGTCTATGCCGGTTAGCGGGTTTTATCATGTAAGGACCAGCACCGAAAGTATTGAAGGAATTACTTTGTATACTTACGATAAAACGTTTCCAGGGGTAAGCAATAGCGAGGAAATGATCAATTGCACCCGTTACATTATGAGTCGCGAGGAGTTTGACAACTGTAAGAACACAACTGAAAAAAAGACCTGCATCGACAACTTTTGGTTAACGCTTGGCGGCAGCAACGAAAGGGCACGCGAATTACTGAAACGTTATTATGGCAGGGTAAAAGAAGCAAACAAAAATTACAGCAATTACACGCAAGGCTGGAAAAGTGACAGGGGCATGGTGTATATTGTTTTTGGCGCACCAACTAACATCTACCGTAGCAGGACAGATGAAATATGGATCTATGGAAGCGAAGCAAATCCAAACATGTTGCGATTTATTTTTAATAAAACATCGAGTCCATTTACTGATAATGACTATATACTTGAAAGATCGGTGTTTTATAAAGACGCCTGGTATAATATGGTTGATGCCTGGCGACAAGGTGTCATTTACCTTGATGGCTCCAGGTAGAGTTTTTATTTCGCCTGGTAACCTTCGTCGATAAGCAGCCCAGGCTTCTTATAAGCAGCTACTGCCAGTTCATCACAACGGTTGTTTTCTACATTCGAAGCGTGACCTTTCACCCAAAAGAAAAAATGTTTTTCTGGCTTATAAACTCTGAGGAATCTTTGCCAGAGATCAATATTCGCTTTGTTTTTAAAATTTGTTTTCTGCCAGCCTGAAATCCATTTGAGATTAATTGCATCCACCACATATTTACTGTCGGAATAAACATTTACTCGTATCAATGGATTGGTAATGCTTTCAAGTCCCACGATCACCGCTAAAAGTTCCATGCGGTTATTGGTTGTAAGTTTATAACCCTGGCTTATTTCCTTTCGGTGATTCTTGTATTTTAAAACGAGTCCGAACCCGCCGGGCCCCGGATTTCCGCTTGCTGCGCCGTCTGTGTATAAATCAATTGTGTCTGCCAAAATATGGTCCCGAAAGTAGATTATTTTTTGGGATCCCACCAGTTTTTTTACAAGCAGATTACGCGGATTGCACGTGTCATTTTGGGAAATAACTATCAGCGAAATCTGTGAAATCTGCGTTGTATTGCGCACGACAGCTGTGTTTGCGTAAGTATAAATAAGTGACTATATTCGTAAACAAAATTTTTTGGCATATGTCAGTATTAGTAAACAAGAACTCAAAAGTAATAGTGCAGGGTTTCACCGGAGGTGAAGGAACATTTCATGCTACGCAGATGATTGAATACGGAACCAATGTGGTTGGTGGCGTTACTCCCGGAAAAGGAGGAAGCACTCACCTCGACCGTCCTGTATTTAATACCGTAGCGGAAGCGGTTCAAAAAGTAGGTGCGGATGTGTCTATTATTTTTGTGCCTGCTGCTTTTGCTGCAGATGCTATTATGGAAGCTGCAGACGCTGGCATTAAAGTGATTGTTTGTATTACCGAGGGTATTCCGGTAAAAGATATGATCTATGCAAAAGAATATTTAAAAGGAAAAGCATGCCGTTTGATCGGTCCGAACTGCCCGGGTGTAATTACAGCTGGTGAAGCGAAGGTTGGAATCATGCCTGGTTTTGTATTTAAAAAAGGAAAAGTAGGTATCGTTTCTAAGAGCGGTACTCTTACATATGAAGCCGCTGATCAAATTGTAAAAGCTGGTCTGGGTGTTACAACTGCTA
This sequence comes from Bacteroidia bacterium, assembly GCA_016788025.1. Classification (GTDB taxonomy): domain Bacteria; phylum Bacteroidota; class Bacteroidia; order B-17B0; family Aurantibacillaceae; genus Aurantibacillus. Next base: position 5,289 of record JAEUTM010000386.1, on the reverse strand, counting down.
TTGGTATTGGCGGAGATCCTATTATTGGAACACCAACAAAAGATGCTGTTGAATTACTGATGAATGATCCTGAAACTGAAGCAATCGTAATGATTGGTGAAATTGGCGGAAGCTATGAGGCTGAAGCTGCACGTTGGATCAAAGCTAACGGCAATAAGAAACCAGTTGTAGGATTTATCGCTGGTCAAACAGCTCCAAAAGGCCGTACCATGGGTCACGCAGGTGCAATTGTTGGCGGAGCGGAAGATACAGCTCAGGCTAAAATGAAGATCATGCGCGAATGTGGTATCCACGTGTGCGAAAGTCCTGCAGAGATTGGTAAAACAATGGCTGCTGTTTTAAAAGGACAGAAAGTAAACGCTTAGTCAGAATACACAATAATTCAAGCCACTTCGATCTTTCGGAGTGGTTTTTTTATTTCCCCTCGACAAACATCCTGTCCTTGCCATCAAAAAAAGGAGCCTGCACGCTCAGTACTTTTAGAGGGACTATACCGGTGTTTTTTACGGAATGAACCGTGTTCTTCGGAATAAAAATCACATCTCCTTTTTTAATATTTAAAATCTTATCACCCAGAACCATCGATCCTTCTCCTTCAATAACCATAACTTGTTCGCTATGATGAAGATGTTTGTGCCCTTTCACTTCTTTCTTAATCACAATACAAAAGCTACTGCTCAGACTATCGGAAAAAAGAGCCTTATTGTAAATATTATCTGAGGTGGAGCCAAGACCAATGGTATCGACACTTAAAAACGATTGCGGCCTGCATTGTAGATACAAGCAGGCCGCAAATAATATTGTAAATATAAAACGCATTAACGTCTTACCGGCTGAGCTGCAGGTACGCTTACCGGCGCCTGACCAAGCATCTGAGGGGTGATCATAGGCAACACACGTTTTACGTCTGCATAATTCGGATTTAACTGTAAAGCACGATCCCAGCTGCGTTTGGCCAGTGGGTATTTTTGCTGGTTAAAATAAGCCCCACCTAAATTGTACCAGGCTTCAGGATCATTTGGTGTTAAAAGAGTCCACAGATTATAAGCAATAGCAGCAGAATCCATACGACCGCGATTAAAGGCACCCGCACCACGCCCTTTAAGATCATTCACGTATACCTGGTAATAATTACGCAGGTAAGGATTATTTGGATAAAGGCGCTCTGCGTTTTTCCAGTAATACATGGCATCGAAATCCTTGCGCAGTTTGAAGTTCGCCAACCCTAAGTTTAGATAACCGTTTACGTAACGCGGGTGGAGTTCAACTGCATGTTTCAGGAAAGCAATTCCTTTATAGAGGGCCGCCTCCCTTTTGTTTTTGTACCCACCTTCTTTTACTTCTTCATCGGTTATTTTAAGAGTACCGTTATAATCGTTAAAGCGCGTGGAATCCTGGCCTGGCACCTGAACGCCCGTTACCTCTTTCGTATCCGCCAAATCAACCCAGCGTGCCCCGGCATTACCAAGCACCAGCACGGAGTGAGGCATGGTTTTTACATCCTTCAAAAAGAGCGTTACGTCATTTTTCCAGTCCCAGTTACGCTCCCAGGTTTTGCAACCAAAGAGGAAGGTGATTACAAGCACCAATGCCATAAGAGAAAACTTCCTTGCATTTATGGCAACAGTAGATAACTTGTCCAGTCCCTTAATTATAAAGTAGGCAATGGCAATACAGAATCCAATAGACGAGTGGAAAATCAAACGTTCACCCATGGTAGCACCGATATCCATTAATACGTTGCCAATCATTAATGCAAACAGGATGTAAGTCATCAATGCAAAGCCAAGGATGTGTTTTCTCAAGGTGAGACGAATGGCAAAGAAAACCATACCTAAGTGAATTACCATCGAAAGGATGAAATCCCAACTGGTGAAGTGGCGATATTCTATTGTGTTATAAGAGTAATCGGAAGAAAGTGTTGCCGGGAATAACTGCAACCAAAGGTATTTCAAAAGTACATAACCTTTTGTTGCAAAGCGCTCTTCGCCATTAGCTAACAAATATGGGTTATTCAGGATCTCCGTATCAGGAACACCTGGTTTTAATTTTACAGCAACCAAACGCATTGCCAGATAAAACAACATTACAAAATAGAACCAGCTCAGGAGTTTCCCAAAGTTGTTTCGTTTTGTAGTTCCCATCATGAAAATACCAACAATGATAAATAAGAAAGGGAATAACCAGAAGGAACGGATTGGTTTTGCTCCCGGTTGTGCATGCATGTCAAAGTCGCGTTTCAGGTACAACATTAGGAAGGCACAAATCACGAAGGCGAGTCCAACAAAAAAACTTTGTTTAAATTCTTTTGTATCGAAGAAGGTTTTGATATCAAAGTCGTTTTCTGTAAAGGTGTAAACCGCAAGAGGAACGAGGATAATAAGTGTAACGGCATATTCCTTAGAAAGAAGTGCGAGCAGGAACATGGTGGAAGCCCAGAATATATCCAACGCTTTTTTGGTTTCGAGATATCGGAAGGTGTAGAAGAAGGTAAGAGAGATAAAAATCAGTGAAAAAATCTCGTCACGGCTTTTTACGTTGGCAATTGCTTCCGAGTGAATCGGATGCATGGTGAAGAGAAGTGCCGCAAGGAAAGCGAGATCCTGATTGGTGCGGAAAAAATAACGTGAAAATACCAGGTATAGCAACATGCAACCAAGAGCAAAGGTCCAGATGTTATTAAAGTGACGAACTTTAGCTCCGTAAACCTGGCAGTCGATCTCATTAAAGATCCCGTCTACGTTTAAGTCTTCGTCCCACTCATTTTTAAAGTTCTTGTTAAGATCCCAGCAGTTGTAACATTCCTGAGGTTGCACAAGCCCATCATTATTTAGATCAATAAAATCATTGAACTCGTAATTCGTTTCCGGACGTCCGCACGGTGAAGTATAACTTACAAGGTCTTTATCGAGAATTCCGTTCTTATTGGAATCTTCAACTTTTAAGTATAGACCAGTGCGGTAGCTACCGATGAATTGTTGCTCAAGTGCAAAGCTCACAACGGAAAGTGGACGATAACGACCACCGGCAAGCTGATCGGTAGCACACATACGACGGTAAAAACTTTCGTAGGCGTCACGGGTCATAATGTCCTTAATACCCCTCACGCCTTTAATTACGTGGTCGTTCTGGTGGATAATGATCCCGTCATCGAGCGCATATTCACCGTTAATAGAGGTGATATAAAAAACAAAACCAACAACGCCAATGATGATCATTGCGAGTTTGTGATTCAGGAAAGAAAAATATTTAAAGGTAGTGCTCAGGGGGGGTAAAACAGGCATTTTTAATGCCGTCTTCGAGGGCCTGGTGTTCGTCGTCTTGTTAGCTTGTGCCATAATAAAAAATATCTGCAAAATACAAATATAAAGCCAAATACAAGATTCATCCCTTCATTTTTTTTAATCTGTAAAGGAATTATCCTTATTTTGCTGGTAGCTGTTTGGAACAGCTTCTAAAAGCGATGCGGAAAAGCTGGAACTACCTGTTAATAGCCATGTTGGGACTTATGTCTCTTATTGCCGCTTTTTTATTTGAAAGGTCAACAGGTTATAGTTTGCAGGGCATAGCTGAAGAAACCGGGATGGTTTTGGAAAATAAGTTAACACGCTCTGAAACTTCGTTAACAAGCCTTTTCACTGAGGGACTGGATTCGGCCTGGGAAGTTCCATCCAGGTCTTATGAATCGGAACGAATAGGCTTATATGTGTTCAGGAATGATAGCATTAAATTCTGGAACAATTCTCAGATTCCATTGACCGCTAAGCCGTCGTTTTTTACCAGGTCTTTTGGTTTTATCAAAATGGAACAGGGGTACTATTTATACGCGAGGAAGGATTCCCTGGGACTAAAAGGCATTGCTCTTAGTCTTGTTAAACCAACCTATGCTTTGGAAAATAACTATCTGAAAAACGATTTTCTTGGCTGGACCGGCATCCCGGCTGAAATCAGGTTGGATACGTCGAAGATCTCCGTGGCGCAAGTTGTGGTGAGGGGCGAAAATCTGTTTTCTTTAAAAGGCAATGAAGAAATCTATCACAAGGTTGCATCTGGAGAAACAGGAATGATGCTTTTTTTGTTGGCCTATATACTCCTTCTTTCTTCGTGTTTGATTTATGCCTCGTCCCGCAATCCGGGTTTAATAGGATTTGTGATGTTATTAACCCTGATCCTGGGGTTTCGCCTGCTGATGATTTATTTTAAGTGGCCTGTGTTCATTTATCGCAGTTCATTATACGACTTACAATTGTTTGGTAACGCGCAGTCCTTCTTCAACGGATTCCTGGGCGATATTTTACTGAATGCCCTTGCTCTTACCAGTATTGCTTTTTTGTGCTATTTCTATTTTAGCGCGTCGGCAAAAAACAGTTTTTTGGAACTAGTAGCTTCTTTTATTCTGTGTTTTTTTATTGTTCAGCAGTTTAACCAAACGGCTATTAGTCTTATCAGGAACTCAACACTTAGTTTTGATTTCCTCGCCATTTTTAATATAAAGCCTCAGGTATTTGTAGGCCTTGCTGCGCTTGGTTTCTATTCAATGGGCCTTTTCGTGGTTGTATACCGGGTTTGCCATTATTTTAATGGAAAGGATTTAATGAGGTTTTTTAAAGCCAGTCTTTTTTTCGGGGTAATCTGTATTCTTGAACACTTCTTTTACCGCGAGACACATTTCGAGAGTTACTGGCTGCTTTTTTACGCTTTAAGTTTATACCTGCTGTTTAATTCAGCAAACGTTAACTCTTCATTGGGATTAGGTATACAAATTGTGATTATAGCCTTCATTGCCTCTCGAATTTTTATGACGCACATCCGCGAAAATCAGCAGAAGGATCTCGATATTCTTTCATTTGAGCTGAGTGAACGACAGGATGATATTCTTGAGAACGAGTTTGCCGGCGTGCCAGCAAAAATAATGGCAGATAAAGAGTTAGGCAATTTGTTAAACATTTTAAAAGATGTGCCTGATGCAGGAAGTGAAATAGGACAACTAATTAAACAAAAATACTTCAGTGGTTATTTTGATAGGTATTCTATCGACTTTTCACTTTTTGACAGAGATTGTCATCCACTGCTCCCTGTAAAACAGGCCGTGACATTAAACGAAGGTTTTTTCGAAGATCAGATTAACAATTATGGAGATTCTTCTTTTGTAGAAAATCTCTACCTTATTAAAAATGTAAAAAAGAACTCGCAGTATATTGGCAAAATTCAGCTTAACGATCTGAAGTTATATGTACTTATGGAGCCCAAGCAATATGAGGAACTTGGAAGTTTTCCGGACCTTCTGCT
>JAEUTM010000332.1 GCA_016788025.1 Bacteroidia bacterium | reverse complement strand
AAACACTCAATACCGTGCCTGGGCCATACGACTCAGAGCTGCCTTTGAAAAGACCTATGGGCCTTTCCCGGGAACCGACGATAATGCGGTAGATGCAGTGTTTAATGAAATCCCCTCCCAGCGCGCTTATATCAATGTAGGCAAGGCTTACAACAAAGAATATCCGGGACGTGATTTTACCAAAGACCTCAAGGATGATGTTGATTACGACCACTACATGAAAATTATCTTAAGAAAAAAACAATCATAACAATGGCAAATTCAGCAAATACAAGCAATCGCAAAAAGAAGTGGCTTTTCTTAGGTTTAGGTATTCTCACTGCCGGACTTTCTCTTTTCGGATATAATTACTGGAAAAAGAACAAGGAAAAAGTGAATTCGGACAGCAAGGTGCCGGATTTTGAATCTAAAAAATCTAAAACCACTAAACCGGATCAGTCCTCGACAAAACCATTAAAAAAGTCGACAAAGACAAGCCCTAAAACAAAAGCCGGTCCACCGCCAAAATCTACTTCCGCTCCTAAACCTGGCTCAAAGTCCGGGGCAAACAAAAGCACGCAGGCAAAACCTTTCCCACTAAAAATGGGCGATAAAAACTCTTTCGTGAAGAATTTCCAGTCAGGTTTGATTAAAAAATACGGCAAAAGTATTCTGCCAAAATTCGGAGCAGATGGATCATTTGGAAAGGAACTCGCAGCAGCGATCCGCAAAATTCAGAAACTCTCTGCAACCAGTCCTGTGAGTGTTTCTGAAACACTTTACAAAAGTGTAGTGAGTTCCAAAGTGCTTACCGGAGTAGAACCTTCCCTTATCATTACAACAACTGCAACAAAAGTTTGGAAAGATCCAAAAACAGCTGTTTCAGTGCCTGTGAATATGGTGCTTGGTCAGCAGGTTTGCCAGCGCGGGGATTTTACACTTTTTCAAAGCGACAAGCTCTACTTCCTGGTGGAGACCAGTGCAATCAAACCCTATAAGCCTACAACTTAAAACATTTAAGACATGAAAACCGCAAAAAGAGAAGTCAAATTTATTGTCATCCATTGCACCGCCACTCAGCCTGAAACCAGTATTGAGAGTATTCAAAAATACTGGAAAGAAGTAAAGGGCTGGAAAGACGTACCGGGGTATCACTACATCATTAAAGCAAGTGGAGAAGTAATAAAGCTCTTGGATGAGTCAAAGAACAGTTACGGCGTTTACGCGCATAACAACGAGTGCATTAGTATTTCCTATATCGGAGGTATTGATAAAACTGGTAAACCAAAAGACACCCGCACCCGCAAACAAGAGATTGCGATGTTTAACCTGATTGTGAGTATAACCAATCGTTACCCCGGGGCCAAAATCGTTGGACATCGAGATTTTCCTGAGGTGAAAAAAGCCTGTCCATCCTTTGATGTAAAAAGCTGGCTGGCAAATTACAAACCCGATTTTCTATAAGCCATGTTAAGTAAGATCAAAGGACTATTGAGATTCAAAGGCTTTAAGCTCTTTACCCGCCCGTACGAATTAAATATCGTCGGACTTAGGAGTAAAAGCACCGTGCCCAATAAGTTCGATGACGAACTGCATGTGTTCTACATGGTAAACGCTAGTAAATGGGAATACCATGTATTTAAAATCACCACTGATCCCGGCACCTTTTGGCTTAATAACCCGATGCAGCCACAAGGCACAGCAATCCTGGCAGAGGGACAATACCTAAACTCCCATGCTTTAGGATTGCACCGGGGACAGTACAAAGCCCTGGTTCAAAAATCCCCCATCACTATTATGAGGGACTACGACCGCAATGCAGTGCTTGATTTTTACAATGGTAAAAAAGAAAGCGGACAGTATGGCATTAACATTCACCGTGCAAACAAAACAGGCACTACGCTGAGCGTGGATAGAAACTCAGCTGGCTGCCAGGTTTTTGCTAATGCAAGCGACTTTGAACTGTTCCTAAAAATGTGCGAACAGCATAGAAGCAGATTTGGAAACAATTTCACCTACACGCTTATTGATTTCAGGTCTGTACAGCGCAGACGATTCAGGATCACCGCTTACGCATTAGGCACCGCTGCTTTGGTTAGTCTGGTAGGGTATCAGATTTATAAAACTAACAAACAAACAAAATTAAGTCATGTCTGAATTTTTGAAAGATCTGCTAAAGGACAAAACCAATGGATACAGCTTGCGTGAAGTTGTTATTGCAATCTGTATGCTCTTGGTGGTTGCAAGTTTCGTGGCTCAACTTGTATTTAACATCGCCACACCAGAATACATGTTTTACTCCATAGTTAGTCTTATCGCAGCGGGTTGCTTTGGGTACAGCATTGAAAGAAAACCAAATCCTTAAACTAAAAACAAAGAATATGAAAACTGAAAGAATCAAAACCGGAATCATCATTTTACTTCTTGCCTGCCTGGGCTTACTTGCAACATGCGAATTTTCTAAAGAGCCGATCTCAGAAAACACTCCTTTGCAGGACACTATTTTCCTTAGTCAATGGCGCAGAGAAAAACAAGAGAAGTTAGACATGATCGCTTCTTATGAAAAAGAACTGAGCCGTTTACAACATGATAATGACAGTATGCAAGTATTGGTCACAGAGACAAAACTAAGCGTGTCCGCCTATCGGTTCAAGGCTAAACATTTTGAATCACAGCTAAAAAACGCTATTAAAACTCTCGTTACAAAGGATACTACTCTAAAGGCCGATACCATTAGCCCCATTCTTGATTCCTTGGTACTTACAAGAGACAGCATTGATGCGGCCTGTGATTCGACAGTCAGTTTGTTAGAAAACATGGTGGCTAATAGAGATAGTTCGGTTTTGTTCCACAGGCAGATAGAAGACAATTTGCGTGATCTGAATAAAGAACAAGAGTTACGAAATCAAATCCTAACCGAGCAACTGAATCTGGCTTTTAAGAACCAGCGCAAAAAGGCACGACAAAATAAAATCCTTGCCGGAGGACTATTAATTCTCTCAGGTATTACCACATCCATTTTGCTCACCAATTCTTTAAAGTAAACCAGTATGTCAGAGAAAAGCATCATAGCAACCTTCACCCTGCTAGGCTCTTTGGCTTCCTATTACTATGCCAAGGCCAATGAGAAAGATCTGGCACCTTACACCATGATAGGTGGATTTATCGGTGGATTTATCGGTGGATTTATTGGGGAGCTTGTTTACAAATCATATAACGAAAATCAAAACAAATAGTCATGCCAGCAACAACCATAACCGACAACGGTGCAAGCCTCAAGCTAACGATTGGCACTCAAATCAGAAACATCACCAAAAGCCAGATCATTGAAGTGTCTGTCATTAAAACAAACATTATCAAAATTGATATTGGACAGGGAGCCTTGCATAATATTTTTATTCCCTATACCGATGTTACAAGTCCAGTAACCGCTAATGCCGCGGCTCTGAGGGACAAGATCAACG
>JAEUTM010000301.1 GCA_016788025.1 Bacteroidia bacterium | reverse complement strand
CTGTCTTCAAAATCGGTTGTAGTTTTGTGGTTAAAGTCAGCAAACTTCGCCTGAATTTTTGTGATATCGCCGAAAATCCAGTACATGATATCGATCCAGTGACTGAATTGCGTAAATAATGTGCCGCCATCCAGGTCTTTGGTTCCTTTCCAGTTTCCTGGCTTGTAATAACGTTCATCGCGGTTCCAGTAACAATTCAGCTGAACCATGTAAATATCACCGAGTATTTTATTTTCTACAATTTCTTTCAACCACACGCTTGGTGGAGAATATCTGTTTTGCATAACACAAAAAACAGTTTTGTGGTGGTGTAGGGCAGAATAAATGATCTTTTCACAATCTGCCTTATTTAGCGCCATGGGCTTTTCGACAACCACATGTTTATTGTAATCCAGGGCTTTCAGGGCGTGTTCAGCATGCAAACCGTTAGGCGTGCAAACATTCACTACATCCACCTCGGGATGCGCCTTCAACAGTTCTTCAACATTGTTGTAGAATTTTTCAGTAATAGATTCCAACCCTAGTTTATCTTTTGGCAAGGTGTCGCACACCGCTAAAAGTTCGCAGGCCGGATTACGTCTGATCATTTCAGCATGACGTTTTCCTATATGTCCCTGGCCTATGACGGCGAATTTAATTTTTGTCATTTTATTTTTTTTGCAGGATCAGATCCTGCTTACTTTATTGTTTTCAAGTTTGTACTTTTCGCCGCTTTCGGTGCAAGTTGCCAGTCCGTTTTTGTCAAAAACCAGTTTATGGCCGTACTCACTCATCCAGCCAACCTGCCTGGACGGGTTTCCAACAACAAGTGCATAATCAGGCACCGTTTTGGTTACAACAGCGCCGGCTCCAATAAAGGCGTATTTACCAATATCATGGCCACACACGATGGTGGCATTTGCGCCAATGGAAGCGCCTTTTCCAACGTGAGTCTTGCTATACTGACCCCTGCGATTAACACCGCTCCTGGGATTAATTACATTTGTAAATACCATGGAAGGACCCAGAAACACATCATCATCGCAGATAACGCCTGTATAAATAGAGACATTGTTCTGAACCTTTACGTTATTTCCTAATACCACATCAGGGGAAACAACAACATTTTGTCCCAGGTTGCAATTTTTGCCCAGTTTGCAATTGGGCATCACATGAGAGAAGTGCCAGATTTTGGTTCCTTCTCCAATTTCACAGCCATCATCAATTATTGCGGTGGGGTGGGCGAAATAGTTTTTACTGTCCATATTTTAGGACTACAAAAGTAACAAAATCAGTTACTCTGTGAAATTTTTAAAGCCCCTGGAAAGGTCATCTCGGGAAGATATTTTGATATATTTGTGCAATTAAGAAATTATGAAGCTCGATTTCAAGAAAATACTGCCCTACGCCGCAGCAATAGCGGTTTTCGCAATCCTAACCCTTGTTTATTTCAAACCTTTGCTGAGCGGAAAAGTGCTACCTCAGCATGATATCGCTATGCATAAAGGTATGAGCAAGGAAATAATGGATTTCCGTGAAAAGTATAATTCAGAACCCTTGTGGACAAACTCTATGTTTGGGGGAATGCCTTCTTACCAGGTGTCTCCAAAGTATCCGGGTAATTGGTTGGGACCATTGGATCAACTTTTTAAACTTTACCTGCCTCATCCCGGCAGTTATGTTTTTCTCTATTTTTTAGGCTTTTTTATTCTTTTGTTGTGTCTAAAAGTTGAGCCCTGGCTGGCTCTCGTTGGTGCAATTGCATATGGATTGAGTTCTTATTTTTTGATTATACTTTCGGCAGGACACAATTCCAAGGCAAATGCATTGGGTTATCTCCCGGCTCTTATTGGCGGGATCGTGCTGCTTTTCAGGGGCCGTTACTGGTTGGGGCTTTCAGTTACTGCTTTGTTCACGGCAATGGAATTAAACGCAAATCACGTACAGATTGCTTATTACGGCTACATAACCATTGCGTTTATAATCGTGGGTTACTTTGTTGTGGCGTTGAAAGAAAAGACTCTTAAATCCTTTGCAAAAGGATTCGCATTCTTTTTATTGGCTTGTTTTATTGGTATTCTGCCAAATGCCGGAAACTTAATGACCACCAATGAATATGGTAAATTGAGTAACCGCGGTAAGGCCGAGCTGACAATCAATTCAGATATGAGCAGCAACAAAAACATTCTTTCCGGTGGTCTCGATAAAGATTATGCCACATATTGGAGTTATGGAGTGGGAGAGACCTTTACCTTTCTGATTCCCGATTTTAAAGGTGGTGGAGACAATGCGATAGGAAGAGTGGATCAATCAGCTCTCAAAAAAGTAGATCCCGAATTCCGCGAAATGGTTTCTAACAGCAACCCTTATTTCGGTGTGCTTCCAAGTACTGCTGGTCCGGTTTATATCGGAGCCATTGTTGTGCTTCTGGCCCTTTTAGGAATGTTTATTGTTAAGAATCCTATTAAATGGCCTCTGATCTTAGTTACCATTCTTACGGTTGCTTTAAGTTGGGGACGACATTTTATGGGCCTTACATCATTCTTTATGGACCACGTGCCGGGTTATAATAAATTTCGCGCGGTGAGTATGATTCTTGTGGTTGCTGAACTCACACTGCCCATTCTTGCCATTCTTGCCATTGATGAAATGATGAAACTGAAAGGCTGGGATCAGAAAATCAAAATCGGACTTCTAAAACGTGAAATTGTTCTTAAAAAACTGATTTATATTTTGACTGCTGTTGTTGGTGGATTTTGTTTGCTGTGTTATGTTGCGCCGG
>JAEUTM010000291.1 GCA_016788025.1 Bacteroidia bacterium | reverse complement strand
AACGCCACATTATTCTGGCACCTGGATGGTGAATACATTGGTACAACAACAGACTTCCATCAACTCTCATTACTTCCCAAAGGCGGCGAGCATCTGCTCGAAATCACCGACAATTCAGGCGAAAGCGCGATGTGTAGATTTATAGTACTAACAAAATAAAACGCAGATGACGCTGATGCTTATGATAATCGTAGATAATTCAAATCATAAATAATCTGCTTCATCCTCGTCCAATCACCAATAACCATACCAGAGCGCGAATGTTAGATTTACGGTTCTTGTGAAATGATAGAATATTTCTCAGCCATGCAAGAAGCAGGTACCAGGAAACAAGAGGATTATCGAACTGAAATCCTTAACTGATTTGTCTTGCATCTTGATTCTTGCGTCTTGATTCTTGCATCTAGACTCTTGGTTCTAGGCTCTTGACTCTATTTATTGTTTCACAAATATATTCCTCGCATGATGCGTCCTGCTCGGGTACATTTGATCGTACGCAACAGTCTCAATAGTAAAACTGTTTTTACACAGACAAATAGTTCCGGAAGCTGTACTTTTCGGGTAAGAGCCATTGAAATAGGAGATGCTGAAAATGTTATTGTTGACTGTTGTGCTGTATGGAACAATTTGCGTGGGTCCTAGATTTATGGTACTAATGTTGAAACCGTTATTAATGGTCGTAGAAGCCACAGCTGTTGCTGTGTAGGAGCTGGACGTGATTGTTGAGGTAGCGCCGAGGATCATTGCAGTATATGAGCCCGTTACAGCATAATTCCCATTTAAAAAATCAACAGGATTTAAAACATGCACCGTACGCGACACTGTGGCGGCAGAATTATTAGCCGCATCTTTTACATTGTACTGAAGAATATAATCTCCCGTAACAGCGGTATTTACGGTACCCGTAACTAAAATAGACGAAGTGATATTTCCATCCGTGTTATCATTCGCTGTGGCTCCTGGATCGGTATAAGCAAGTGTCATGTAGCAAGTATCACTTTGTTTGCCGGTTAATGTAATTACCGGTGGAGTTGTATCGGCTGTGGGTGTTGTAGGCGCCGGATCTTCGGGTTTATCTTTTTTGCAGGCGGTTATAATCGTAACTGTAAGCAATAAGCTAAAAAGTTTTGTTTTCATATTTTGGATAGGTTTGGTTTATTTTTTAAATTAAATTGTGGTAATGTTATTCCTTGATAAGACTATACACGCTTACACATCTGTGTGAGTTTTGGGGATAATTTTTTTCATAGGATTCAATATTAATGGTGAAGGAATTTTTTGAAGCTGCGAGTACTCCTTTGCTGGAAGTGAAAATAAAGCCTGGGTCCGACAAAGTGATCGTCATTTCGATGCTGTCGCCCTTTATTTTGTTGGTAACGGGAATAAACGGGCTTAAAAGGTGACCGTTCGCGTAAATCGGATCGAAAAAGAAGCTGCCGTTTTCAACACCAGACAAACCTGCGCCAGCTCCCAGAGGCTTTTCCGGGCTATACGTGTGTGTTACATTTCCGGAGGTGAAGGTGGTCCAGGTATAAGTTAAGCTATATTTTCCCTGTAGAAAATAGTGAGTATTTACAACGGCTATAGTTCGTGTCGCGCTCGCTTTATTTCCAGTTTTATCATAAACCCAGTAGTTCACTGAATAGGTACCAGCCTCTCGTAGATAAACAAATCCCTGGGATTTGATTGAGGAAGAAATATCGCCATCACGGTCATCGAATGCAGTTGCTCCCGGATCCTTGTATAGTTCCGACTTATTAATAAAACAGGTATCAATTTTCCCACCTTTTAAATAAATTTTTGGAGCCACTCGGTCAACTTTCAAAAAAGACATATCGGGCGTTTCCTTTTTGCATGCTAACAGAAGCAGGATACAAATTAATGGTGATAAAAGCAGGGATTTCAATTGGGCAATTTAATTTTTCAAAACTAATTGATTCTATTTATAAAACAAGGCCTTCCAGTAGATAATTATCAATTTTGGAGGGGGCTTATTTTACAAAAAGTCGCACTTGGACGGGGAAATTTGATTCTTATTCAATCTTGAGTCAGTTTCTTGCATCTTGACTCTTGTCTCTTGGTTCCCAGCATTTTAAAAAAAACGAAAGAAATCCAGGTTGTAAAGTTAATCTGAAATCTAGTTGTTAAAATTCGCAATGACCTAATTTTCAGTCTTTTAATTTATCCCCAAACCCCGCCCCAATCCGCCAATTCTGAGTATATTTGTAGCCCGTTTTAATTAAGGCTTAAAGCGGAAATCCACAGCTGTGGACTAAAAAGTTTAACCTCTCAAACCGGCCTTAAAGGTTTGATACAATTCTAAAAAGCAGAAGCAGGTATCAGAGCTTCGCTTAAGGACAAAAATAAAAAATGGCAGAAAAAGCCCAATTAGTAGGGAATCCAGATTTCGATTGGAATTCTATCGGTAAAAAACAAGACAATTATTCAGCTGATGAAAAAGCGAAACTGGATGAGTTGTATGGTCAGAAATTAAGCACAATCACCGATCTACAGATCATTGAAGGTGTTGTGGTTGCAAAAAACAACCGTGAAGTGGTTGTAAACATCGGTTACAAATCTGATGGTGTAGTTCCTCTTTCAGAATTCCGTTACAATCCGGAATTAAAAGTTGGTGACAAAATTGAAGTGTTTATTGACAAAGCAGAAGATCTGCAAGGTCAGTTAGTACTTTCTCATAAAAAAGCACGTGCTGGCAAAAGCTGGGATCGTGTTAACGAAGCTCTTGCAAATGACGAGATCATTAAAGGCTTTGTTAAATGCCGCACAAAAGGTGGCTTGATCGTGGATGTATTTGGTATCGAAGCATTCTTACCAGGTTCACAAATTGATGTGAAACCAATCCGCGATTACGATGTGTACGTTGGTAAAACAATGGAATTTAAAGTTGTAAAAATCAACAATGAATTCAAAAACGTGGTGGTTTCTCACAAAGCGCTTATCGAAGCTGAATTGGAAAGCCAAAAACGCGATATCATCTCTAAATTAGAAAAAGGACAGGTATTGGAAGGAACTGTGAAAAACATTACTTCTTACGGTGTGTTCATCGATTTGGGTGGTGTTGACGGATTGATCCACATTACAGACCTTTCTTGGGGTCGTATTAACCACCCTGAAGAGATTGTTAAATTAGATGAGAAAATTCAGGTGGTAATCCTTGAGTTTGATGACGACAAAAAACGCATCGCTTTAGGTTTAAAACAATTAACGCCGCATCCTTGGGAAGCATTGTCAAAAGACATCAAAGTTGGAGACAAAATCAAAGGAAAAGTTGTTGTGATCAACGATTACGGCGCTTTCATCGAGATCGCTCAAGGTGTTGAAGGTTTGGTTCACGTAAGTGAAATGAGCTGGAGCCAGCATTTACGCAGCGCTCAGGAGTTCGTGAAAATCGGACAAGAGATCGAAGCAGTTATCTTAACGCTTGATCGTGATGAACGCAAAATGAGCTTAGGCATGAAACAATTGACTCCTGATCCTTGGAATATGATCATGGATAAATATGCTAAAGGTTCTAAGCATACAGGTACTGTACGTAACTTCACAAACTTCGGTGTATTCGTGGAATTAGAAGAAGGTGTTGACGGCTTAGTTCACATTTCTGATCTTTCATGGAGCAAAAAAATCAAACATCCAAGTGAGTTCTGCAAAGTAGGTGAGAAAATGGATGTGGTAGTTCTTGAGATTGATGGTGAGAACCGTCGTCTGAGCTTAGGCCACAAACAACTTGAAGAAAATCCTTGGGATGTGTTTGAAACTGTATTTACAGTAGATTCAATACATAAAGGAACGGTTACTTCTGTAAATGATAAAGGTGCTTTAATCGGTCTTCCATACGGTGTTGAAGGATTCTGTCCTGCACGTCACCTGAACAAAGCTGATGGCACTTCTTTAAAAGCAGAAGAAACTGCAGACTTCAAGGTAATTGAATTCAGCAAAGACGCTAAGCGTATCGTTGTTTCTCACGCTCGTTTACACGAAGAAGTGAAAGAAGAAGCACGTCGCGCTGACAAAGCATCTAAGAAAGCAGATTTCGAAGAAAGCAAAAAAGCAGTTAAGAAGGTAAAAGACAGCCAGGAGAAAACCACTTTAGGTGATATCTCTGCTCTATCTGACCTGAAAGACAAGCTTGACGGCAAGAAATAATTCTGAGAACGGGGACCCTGAGGTTCTCGAAGGGTCGCCGGATAGTGGCTCTTCGTTCCGATAGCTATCGGGAGCCTCAGCCACCGTAAAAGATAATCCCACGAACGACGTGTCGTTCAAGGGCAACTAAAAACCTCGCCGGGTTTTTAGTTTTTGAGAGCCAAAGCCCTCCCGATTTTCGGGGGGGCTTTTGGTTTAAAAACAATCTCAACTATCTATCTGCCGGAACATGCCGTCATTCCCTAATTCCAGGCCCTGCTGCACTCATTCACATAGCACTTTTAGGTTAAATTTAATTAACTTAGCAGGCTGTAAACTCCCAAAAATCAACAATTCACGTCGAAATATACCATGAGAAGTTTTATACTCTTAGTCGCTGCTTTTTTTACGATACAAATTTCATTGCAGGCTCAGATAACCTACACGTTTAACTATACCGGAAGTTCACAAACAGTTGCACTGCCTGCCGGTAATTATTCCATACAGTGCTGGGGTGCAAACGGCGGAACGTCGGCCGGAGGAAAGGGTGGTTATTCAACTGGTTCCATAACCATAACAACACCAACAACTTTACATGTTTATGTGGGCGGTGCCGGAACTTCAACCAACTCAACGGGCTCAGGCAATGCGGCAGGCGGCTGGAACGGTGGCGGTAACGGATCTTGCTATTCGAGCTACGGTTCGAGTGGTGGCGGAGGTGGTGGCACAGACATAAGAACGACACAAAATACAACTTATGCGAATCGAATTATCGTTGCTGGCGGTGGCGGCGGCGGTTCTGTTGGAACATACGGCTATTCGGGTGGTCATG
>JAEUTM010000284.1 GCA_016788025.1 Bacteroidia bacterium | reverse complement strand
CCTACACTTACCATTAACACCGCTGGTTCGCACACCTTTGTGGTGAATGTATCTTCTCCTAACGGAGGTTCAGATAACAATCTGTTAAACAATAACAGCAACCAGATTTTTTACATAAGCAACAATCTTACCGTAACGGCTGGTAACGTGCAAACATGCCAGGGGTCACCTGTTACGATTACTGCAAATGGCGCAACAAGTTATTCATGGAACACGGGCGCAATCACATCTACTATTTCTGTAAATCCTTCGGCAACCACAATCTATACAGTTACAGGAACAACAGGAGTGTGTGTGCAGTCGAAAACTGTTTCTGCCACTGTACAGTTGCCACCGACTCTGAGCATTAGTCGTTCCAGCGTATGTTATGGAGCCCTTACAACCTTAACAGCGCAGGGCGCCAGCACTTATGTCTGGAAAAGCAGCACCGGAAATCTTAATGGTGCTACGATGGCTGTAACGCTTATTGCTCCAACTACCTATTCTTTGGTTGGTGCCACCACTGCGGGCTGTAGTTCTACTCTGGTAACAACAATTCAAATAGATCCTCTGCCGGTGAATACGGTTGTAGCTACACACGTTACTTGCGGCGGTTGTTCGGATGCAACCGTATCGGTAGCTTCTTCAGGCGCCACACAACCATATACGTATTTGTGGACTCCGGGTTCTATCACAACGGCACAGATAGACAACGTTTCGGAAGGTTGTTATACCGTGGTGGTAACCGATGCCAAAGGATGTAAATCTACAGACACAACCTGTGTGTTATTTGACGTGGGTATAAGTGAAATTAATTCTTCGCTGAAAGAAATTGTTCTTATGCCTAACCCTACAAAAGCGTCTTTTGAAATTAAATTCGGCATGAATACATCCAGGACTATTGAAGTGGTAGATGCACTTGGACGCATTGTAAAAACAACCAGTGCCTCCGGACCTTCAATAACCTTAGATCTTGCCAAGTTTGCAGACGGCGTATATTATGTGAAAATTATTTCGGGCGATAGAATCGAAACACGGAAAATTGTTAAGCAACAATAACTACGACCAGAGATTTATAAAGTTAAAAAGCCCGTTTTATATAAGCGGGCTTTTTCGTTAAGCAATATTTAATTACCGAGGAATAGAGAGAGGAGCGAAGAATTGTTTTTATTCCGAACATGTAACACGGTATTTGGAGTTCGAAATCAAATTTAACCAGCGAGCGGGAAACACTGTACACTGCTACTGCCTATAGCCAACTGCGAACTATTAAATTCATCCTGTGCCGGTGGTTTTAAAGATCTGATCTCCTCACCCAATGCTGAAAACAATAATCGTATTTGTTTTTTTCGTCGGAGTGATGACATTCTTCCCATTGTTTTTCAAACTCTGAATTTTTTATTTCCGGGAAGAAAGAGTCTGCTGAATCAAATTTATAATCAATCAAGGTACGATAGATCTCGTCGGTTTTATCCAATGATTGTTTAAATAATTCAGACCCACCGATAATAAAAATTTTTTCTTCAGTACAATTTTGGATCGCAGCATCCAGGGAGTGGTAGATCTCGGCACCTTCAATTCTATAGTCAGAATTACGGGTAATGACAAGATTTCTTCTGCCAGGTAGCAATCGTCCAATGCTTTCATAGGTTTTGCGCCCCATAATAATAGGCGCACCCATGGTTGTGGATTTAAAAAATTTAAGATCAGCTGGCAAATGGCATAGAAGTTGATTGTCCTTGCCAATGGCATTATTCAGGTCGGTTACTACAATTGCGGCGATGGTCATAATGACCTGAAAATTACACATAAACCAGCCCGAATCCGAGCCGATTTTTAAAAACTTGTTGAAATCCATTTAACGGAATAATAAAGGCCGACATTTTTTTATTATAGATTTACTTTTATGCAGGGACAACTTCTCATAGCACATCCTCTATTGAACGACGGATTTTTTAATCGCTCGGTAATCTATCTTACCAATCATAGCGAAGAAGGCGCAATAGGATTCAGTCTTAATTTTAAGACTCAGTTTATGTTGCGGGATGTAAGACCCCAGGTGAAGAACGGGAATTTCCCCATCTATGAAGGTGGACCGGTTGCAAAGAACCAGCTTTTTTTTCTTCATACACTTGGGCACGATTTGCCAGACTCTTTTGAGGTGAGCAAGAATATTTACGTGGGAGGAGATTTTAATGAACTCCTGCATATGATCGAACACGGTAAAGTGAAATCATACCAGGTTAAATTTTTCGCGGGTTATAGTGGTTGGGGCGAAAATCAGCTGGAAACAGAAATTCAGAACAAACACTGGTTACTTAATACACCACAAGACACAGGATTTTTCGGAAACGAAGCCGAGGATCTTTGGGGCTTGCAATTAAGCGAAGTGAAAGACAGTTATAGCATTTTCGCGAATTTTGGATTTGATCCTTCAATGAACTGATCTTTTGGTTAAACGCAGATTTTCACAGATTGCGCGGAGGGATTTAATATGATCTATGAAATTAGCGTAATCTGCGTAAAAAATTTTCGACTTAATTTAACTTAACCTTTTCTTTTATATCAATAGGAATTTTTTTGTTGATTAAAAATCGCCCTATTTTCAGATCCCCTTTCACCTCTATCATGTTTCCGCGACTTCCTCCGTTAAGTAGTTTCAGCACTTCTGTGAAAGAAACGTCTTTAAATTCTTTTTTAAGATTAAACCCATAAACTTCTTCCACGTTTCCCTTTACTTTTACTTTTTTGGCGAGCTGGGCTTTTCCGAGATTTACGCCACTATAAACAATATCGAATTCAGTAGGGTAGATCACAAATTTGTAACGGTTTGGGTTTTTTATTTCTAAAAGAAGTTCCCCTTCTATTCCGCTAAGATCCACCTTTTTAACACTAAAACCTTTTACACCAGAACATTCAACCTCCTTTAAAGGAGCACAGGCAAACAAACAAAAAAAGGAGAATAAAAAAACAAGAGACTTCATGAGCGAAGAGTACGAATAAAAATAACAAAAGAAGAGAGGGTCCAGACTCCTTCCAGGATCACAAAAGGCCAGAAGGCAATCAGGTAGCTCGAGAGACAGGCCAATCCAGCGCCAACAATATTTAAAAGCAAATAAGTCTTTGAAGTCGCACCAAGTTTATTAACCAGGTTCAGCGTGAATGCAATCAGCAGAAGCGTTACCCCGATAGACCCGATAATTTCTCCCTGGCTCATTATTTTTTACTTTCCGAAAAGTATTTATAGAACAGAGGAATGGTTTCAATTCCCTTGTAGTAGTTGAATAAACCGTAATGCTCGTTCGGCGAATGTAAAGCGTCTGAATCCAAACCAAAACCAAAAAGAATACTGTCAAGTCCAAGTTCTTTTTTGAACAGTGCAACAATCGGTATACTACCACCACCGCGGGTTGGAACAGGCTTTTTGCCGTAAGTTTCTTCCATGGCACGACTGGCGGCATTATACCCTGCACTGTTTGTACTTACAACAACGGGCTCACCGCCATGATGAGCCGTTACTTTTACTTTCACCGATTTTGGGGCTGTTTTTTCAAAATGTTTCTGGAAAAGTTCGGAAATTTTGTGCGAATTCTGATTTGGTACCAATCTCATGCTGATTTTTGCAAAAGCTTTGGAAGGCAAAACGGTTTTGGCGCCTTCACCCGTGTACCCACCCCAGATCCCGTTTACGTCGAGTGTTGGACGAATGCCAGTGCGCTCCATGCTGTTATATCCTTTTTCCCCTTGTTCCTCAGCAATATCAAGATCCTTTTTGTATTCTTCAAGATCAAAAGGTGCTTTGGCCATTTCCGCACGTTCTTCTTTTGTAAGCTCTAAAACATCATCGTAAAATCCAGGAATAGTTATATGTTTATTTTCATCGTGACAGTCAGCAATCATTTTGCAAAGCACATTAATAGGGTTCGCAACGGCACCACCATAAACACCGCTGTGAAGATCACGATTAGGGCCGGTTACTTCTACCTCCATGTAAGCAAGCCCGCGCAGACCCACGTCAATGCTCGGCGTATCGTTAGCAATGATGGATGTATCTGAAATAAGGATCACATCTCCTTTCAGCCTGTTCTTATTTTCAATAATCCATGGACCAAGATTTGACGAGCCAACTTCTTCTTCGCCCTCAATCATAAATTTTACATTGCACGGAAGTGTGTTTGTTTTCATCATTAGTTCAAAGGCTTTCACATGCATGTACATTTGTCCTTTGTCATCGCAGGCTCCGCGCGCAAAGATGGCTCCCTCGGGATGAATGTCTGTTTTTTTAATTACTGGTTCAAAGGGAGGGGAATTCCAAAGATTGATCGGATCAGCAGGTTGAACATCATAATGCCCGTAAACAATAACGGTTGGTTTTTTAGGATCAATAATCTTTTCTCCATATACAACAGGATTTCCTTTTGTTTCGGAAAGTTCTACTTTATCTGCACCAGCTTCGATCAAACGTTGCTTCACAGCCTCTGCGGTCTTTATCACATCAGCCTTAAATTTACTGTCGGCACTCACGGAAGGAATCTTCAGGAGATCCAGCAGTTCATTTAACATACGTTCCTTGTTTTGGTTCAGGTAATTGGTAATTATTGATCTTTCCATATAAAAATTTAATTTTTAAGCAGGCTCTAAAGGTAGAGTTTTGGATCAAATTAAAAAACACCTTAAGGCGGGAAGCTTTGATAAAGCTATGAAAGACGGCTAAATTTACGTAATTTGGCTTATGCTTAAACTCTGTATTACAACCTTTCTGATTGTATGTGGCTTCTTTAGTAATTTGCTTAACGCGCAGCTTAAGGCCGTGTTAATTGAAGGAGATTTTGCACCTGAAAAAGTGAAAATCGATTTCGAGACCACAAATACAAAATACAAAGATCCGCCTCATGTTTATTTTGATTCTCTCAGGAAAATCTGGCATGCTACCTGGACCCAATTTGATAAATACAAAAGCAAATCTAAATTAGATCATAGCATAATCTATTATTCCAGTTCAGTGGAAGGTAAGACCTGGAATGCACCAAAACAGTTGAATTCTTTTTTCGGAGATTGTATGGATGGTGACAGCACTTTGAAAGGACCAATGCCTTGCCTGGGTCCCGGCGGAGAGCTTTACGTGGTTTGGGCTTCCGAAAAGGGATTGGCATTTCAAAAATCATTGGATACGGGTAAAACCTGGCTCAAAGAAGAGAAGATTATCACGGCTTTAAAAGGAGGTTGGTCTTATAAAGTAGATGGAATTAAAACAAACGGTCTGCCAAACATTAGTTGTGACCTTACTGAGGGACAATTTAAGGGCAGGATTTACGTCTGCTGGAGTGATGAAAGAAATGGTGCAAAAGACAAGGATGTTTTTATTATTTACAGTGATGACAGAGGTGAAACATGGTCGGACCCAATCATTGTGAGTTACAGACCCAATCACAAAGAACAATTTAATCCCTTGTTGCGTATTGACCAGAAAAACGGCTACCTCTACATCCTCTATTTTGACAAACAGAACTATTTTGAGGGCAAAGAAACAGACCTGTACATTGCCCTGAGTAAGAACGGAGGTCAAAAGTTTGAAAACTACAAAATAAACGCACAGTCTTTCCCGTTTAATACAAACTATACCGCATTGATTAACGACAGCTGCATAAAAGCACAATGGGTTCAACCGGAGAATAAAGGTCGCTTTGTGTTGCATGAAGCAGTCCTTAGTGATTCTTTGCTTTACAATGCCTATCTCTCCACCATCCTGGATGAAATGGAAGTGGAGCGTTCTTTTAAATTTGCCGATACAATCCGTATTAAATACAAAATAAAACAAAACACTCCTTTAACCGTTGTGATCACTAAACCCCTGGAACCAACTTTCGAAAAAGTTATATTCAAAAATAAAAGAGTGTTTGAAGGAAATAACGAGCTGGTGATCGATCCAAAGAGTCTCGGATTAAAGAAAGGAAATTATACGGTCAATTTTTATTACAGTTTAAAAAACAGCTTTGTCTGGATAGTAGACGAATAATGCGACACAGCATGGCTTTAATATCAGCGCTACTCACCTTGGGCTCACAAGCCCAACGGATTTCTGATTTTGACCTCTACGAATCATCTAAGGGCGTGGTTATTAAATTTTACATCGAACCTGGGGTGGCCTGCTCAGGCTTTTCGGTTTTATATTGCACAGATTCTCTCAACTTCAACGTTATTTATTACGATCCGGGAATTTGCGGAAATCAACCGCTTAAAGAAGTAAAAACATATACGCATCCGGATCCTTCTGCCGGTCAGAAAAACTTTTACAGGGTGCGCTTGGAACCTTTCGTGGAGGTGTCTGATCCAAAATCGATTTATGTGAAAGGAGCTGAACCCCAAAGTTTGGTAATGTATCCTAATCCTCAGTTTTCAGGTAGTAATGAATTAAATTTTAATATTCCTGATGATAAGATCACCAGGGTTTCAGGAATTTTGTATGATCAATATGGGAAACAAATGGAAGGGTTTGAGCTTACGCATATCTCCGATCATTGGACTTTCAATACCGGGCATTTGAATAATGGTTTATATTTTATCAGTTTCACGGAAGCGCTAAAAGGGCAGAAGTTTAAATTTGTGGTCTTGCGTTAATTTTGGAAGTAAGAGCGGATACATATCTATGGGCCATACGCATGTACAAGTCCCGAACTCTGGCATCGGAAGCCATTAAGGGTGGAAAAGTGAAGTTAAACGGCGATAATTTCAAACCTTCGCACGAAGTGAAAATCGGCGAACGTTACAGCATGACCATCGGCGACACAAAGAAGATAATAGAAGTAACCGCCTTAATCGAAAAACGTGGTAGCTTTGAAGTTGCAAAAGCGCACTACACCGATCATTCCCCTCCCCCTGAAAAGAAAGACTATATGCCTTCTGCATTTTTTAAAGTGAATATTAAAAGAGACAAAGGAGCGGGAAGGCCCACTAAAAAAGACAGGAGAGACCTGGAAGATTTTGGCGGCGCCTGATTAAGCGTCGTAATCAATCACTACATTTTCAGTGATTGGATGCGCCTGACAGGTTAGGATAAATCCTTCGTTTACTTCATCATCCGTTAAAGCAAAGTTGGCGTTCATCTTCACTTTTCCTTCAAGAACTTTTGCGCGACAGGTGCAACACACGGCACCTTTGCAGCTAAAAGGAGCATCTACACCGGCCTCGATAGCTGCCTCAAGAATGCTGATACTGCTTGTGTCTAATTTAAATTCAGTCTCCACGCCGTACTGGAGTACTTTCACGGTTGCAAGCACATTAGCCCCTGTAGATTCACCAGCAGCCTGATTAACAGCTTCAATAACAGATGTAAAATATTCGATATGGATTTTTTCTTTGGCAATTTTCGAAGACTCCAAAACGCTTTTCACGTTCTCCATCATCGGAAGAGGTCCACAGATAAAATATTCATCAGCCCCTAACAGTTTGAAATTATCCACCAGTGCTTTGCCTTTATCGGTAGTGATAATGCCTGTTTGAAGCTCTCCTAAACTATTGGTTGGTTGCTCAAAAAGGTAGATTACTTTAAAATTTGGATTTTCAGATGTTATCTTGTCTATCTCAGCTTTAAAAATGGTGCTTTCTTCGTTCCTGTTTGCATACACCATCGTAATCTTGCTTTGTTTTTCAACATACAGAATGCTTTTCAGGATACTCATCATAGGTGTGATGCCACTGCCACCGGCGAACAAAACGTAATTCTTTGCTTTTCCACCAGAAAGCGGTGTGGTAAAATTGCCCATAGGGGTCATTACTTCCATCTGGTCACCCACTTTTAAATGACGGTTTATGTAGGTAGAAGCTTTTCCGCCTGCTACTTCTTTAATAGCCACACGGAGTTCCTTTTCACTAAACGGACTGGTACATAAACTGTATGAGCGGCGAACTTCTTCTCCGTCTACTTTGAGCTTAAGAGTCACATATTGTCCTTGTTTAAACTGATACTCGGGTTGTTGTTGCGGCGGAATCTCAAATGCGATAGAAACTGCATCCGTGGTTTCGCGACGAATATCTTTTACTTTTAAGGTGTGAAAACGAGCCATAATTTGTATTAAATAGGCTGCAAAAATAGCCCTTTTAAGGGGGATAAAAAAATTATACTTTAACTACCTTCCGACCCTTGTTTTAAGGGGAATTGAAAAGAATTTCCCTGGGTTTCAGTTATTTTATTTTTGTTCTGTATGATTGGCCAAAAACTGCTTGATTTTGCAGATTTTATGGCGATTTTGAAAAGGAATCAGCTCCAATTTTTGAAAAAAACCGCATAAATCCTATCTTTGTAAGATACGATAAACGTTAATAGTTAAAGAATGGAAGCAGGTAAGTTTGAAGATGTTTTTGAAGCGAAACTCGCCAAAAACGAATTTATAGAACCTAAAGATTGGATGCCGGAAAATTACAGGAAGCATCTGATCCGCCAGATCTCCCAGCACGCGCATAGTGAGATTGTAGGGATGTTGCCCGAGGGGAACTGGATTACCCGAGCCCCAAGCCTGCGTTCGAAATTAGTTCTCCTGGCAAAAGTGCAGGATGAAGGCGGTCATGGTTTATATCTTTACACCGCAGCTGAATCGTTAGGCATTAGCCGCGACGAAATGTTAGATGCGCTTTTAACCGGTAAAGCAAAATATTCCTCCATTTTTAATTATCCAACCTTAACCTGGGCCGATGTAGGTGCAGTGGGCTGGTTAGTAGATGGCGCAGCTATCATGAACCAGGTAATGCTGCAACGTTCGTCCTACGGACCTTACAGTCGCGCCATGGTTAGAATTTGCAAAGAAGAGAGTTTCCATCAACGCCAGGGTTACGAAATCATGACTCATCTTTCTTTTGGCACTCCAGCTCAAAAGGACATGGCTCAGGACGCATTGAACCGTTGGTGGTATCCAACGTTAATGATGTTTGGTCCGCCCGATCGTGAAAGTCCGAACAGTGAGAATGCTTTAAAATGGCGAATTAAACGTGAGACAAATGATCAGTTGCGTCAACGTTTTGTAAATCAAACGGTGGTTCAGGCAGAATATTTGGGTTTAACTATTCCTGATAAAAATCTGAAGTGGAACGAGAGCAAAAAAGGCTACGATTTCAGCGAACCGGATTGGGCGGAGTTTAAAAACGTAATTAGCGGAAACGGACCATGCAATAAAGAACGTTTGTTATCACGTAACAAGGCACATAAAGAAGGCGAGTGGGTGAGAGCAGCAGCAGCGGCATACGGAAAAAAGCAGTTGCAGGATAAATCCGCGGCATGAAACAAACAGTAATTTACTTATTAGCTATTCTGTTTTTAGCGTCATGCTTCAAGCCTAAAGAGCCAGCCAACTGCCACGACGGTAAAAAAAATCAAAGTGAGGACGGGATAGATTGCGGTTTTCCTTGCGATCCTTGTCCTACCTGCTCCGACTTTATTAAGAATCAGGGAGAAGAAAATGTTGATTGTGGCGGGCCATGTACCGCTTGCCCTTCATGTAATGATGGCATACAAAATCAGGATGAAGAGGGAATTGATTGTGGAGGGGACTGTAAAGTATGTGAAACTTGTATGGACGGTCTGATGAATCAAAACGAAACCGGGATAGATTGTGGTGATGTCTGTGAACCCTGCACAACCAATGAATGCAATACAAATCTTGGTTACACGGAAGGAACATATTTTCCTGGCGGACCGCACGTTATTGGTGCTACTGGCGGAATATATCCCGATTCGATACTTTATGTTGTTTTGGGCCATATTAGTCTGGGCGCGGAATATACTTTTACTTTTGAAGGATCCAGTTTTTTCTCAATGCCAATAAATTCATCACGTTTTGCAGTCATTGGAGATAACTTTGATACCGATGACTATCCCTATAGATTTTGTACTGCCAGCTTTAATCTGGGTGGACAGCTAAAGTATGTAGAAGAGGACCAAAAAATTTATTTCACAAGGATTAGTGAAAAACAATACAATATTAAATTTTGCTCGTTAAAAGTTTATACTAGCAACAACACAATAAATTATTTTTCAGTGAATGCGAATTTTATTTTAAATTAATTATGAGTCAAGACAGTCAAGGCCCATTGTGGGAAGTATTTGTTCAGAAAAAAGCAGGCCAGCCTTTTGTGCATTGTGGGAATCTCCACGCTTTTGATAAAGAAATGGCGCTTCAAAACGCACGCGATTTGTATACACGCCGCGGAGAAGGCATTTCTCTTTGGGTGGTGCCAAGCGATGCAATTGTAGCAAGCAGCCCCGAAGATATCGGTTCTTTCTTTGAACCATCAAACGATAAGATTTTTCGTCATCCAACCTTCTACCAGATTCCGGATGGAATTGGGCACATGTAGGAAATTATAAATTTTAAACGATTAATGTTGAATGACGACTAACGAAGCTTTATTTAATTATACTTTACGCCTGGGTGATACCAGCCTTATTCTGGCTCAGCGTTTAAGTGAGTGGACAGGACATGGACCTTTCCTCGAAGAAGATCTGGCACTTACCAATATTGCATTGGATATTTTTGGTCGTGCAAAAAGCCTGTTGGAATATGCAGGGCAAACAGAAGGCAAAGGAAGGTCGGAAGATGATCTTGCATTTTTGAGAAACGACAGGGAGTTTTTTAATGCGTTGATTACCGAACAACCAAACGGCGACTACGCTCAAACAATTATTCGCCAGGCTTTTATTGATTGTTTTGACCTGCTTTTTTATACGGAGCTTGCAAAATGTAAAGATCAGACGCTTGCCGGCATTGCTGCAAAATCAATAAAAGAAATTACTTATCACAAACGTCATAGCTTCAGCTGGGTGATGCGTTTTGGAAATGGAACGGAAGAAAGCCTGCAGCGTTTGCAGAGAGGATTCAATAATACCTGGGAATATACAGGTGAGCTCTTTGAGATGAGCGAAGTGGACGAGGTTTTATTGAAAAATGGTATCGCCGTTGATTTGAAAACTCTAAAACCACTTTGGGAAAAAGAGATTTTTGAGCTTCTTAATAAAGCAAACATAAAGATCCCGGAAAACACGTTCATGCAGCAAGGAAGCCGCAGAGGTTTACACTCGGAACATCTTAGCTATATCCTCGCAGAAATGCAGTCGCTTCCAAGAATGCATCCTGGTGCTAAATGGTAATTTAGAATGTCTGGAATTAAAGAAGCCTGGAAAAAACTCTCCCCTTATTTTGTGGACATCTGGCAGTACCTGGTGATCATAGTGATTATGGCCCTTGCAGCCATTTTTATATTGTAGGCTACTAACACGAAGATAAGGAAACACAAGGGCACTAAGGCAAACTATAGAACCCTTTCTTAAAATTTAATAACATCTAAGTTTGAGATTTGACCTAAAAAATAAATATCTTTATTAAGCTCTGTGTCTCAGCGCCTCTGAGCCTCTGTGTTGAAAATGATGACCAAACAGGATATTTTTTCTTTGCTTCACGAAATTCCCGACCCGGAAATTCCGGTAATCTCCATTGTTGAGCTTGGCGTGATCCGTGATGTAAACGCAGACGGAAAAGAAGTGACCATTAAGATCACACCAACGTATAGTGGTTGTCCGGCCATGAAACAGATGGAAGACGACGTGCGGAAAAAACTTCTTCAAAATGGATTTGAAAAGATAGTTATTGATACCGTTTATTCTCCAGCCTGGACCACTGATTGGTTAAGCGCTGAGGCTAAACTAAAGCTCCAGAAGTACGGCATCGCTCCACCGGAAGAAAGCACTAATGATAAATCATTCTTAACGGGCCGTCCAAAAGCAGTAACCTGTCCGCACTGTAAAAGTAAAAACACCGTATTGGTTTCTCAATTCGGCAGCACGGCCTGCAAAGCCCTTTATAAGTGCAATGATTGTTTAGAAGCCTTTGATTATTTTAAATGCATTTGAGTGGATTTACAATTTTTGTATTGACGATTTACGATTGATCTGAGCATTTGCAATTGTAAATAAATAAATTGTCAATTGTAAATCAGATTTTCCGGTAGTTCCTATTCTCCCCAATCCTCCAGCCGATTAGTTTTTCTATAAAATAGAGGAAACGATATTTTAGGTTGCGTTTTACTTTGTTTGGATCGTATTTAAATTTCCAGTTGGCGTTTCTGATTCTTTCCTCAAACACTTTCGGATGTGTGCCTTTGTATTCTGCGAGGAGATCTATGTTATTGTAATCAAACTCTTCCACTTCAGCGATATTATTTTTCATCCATTCGTCATCGTGCCACATTTTGTGGAAGCTGCTCTGTTTGGCCTGTTGCGCTTTCGGAGATTTAACCCAGCCGTAATGGTAGATGAAGGCTCCTGTATTTTTGATGTGAAGCTTTTTATTGTCTGAAAATCTGAATCCCTGCGCATCCTTGTACGACCGGATATTTTTATTGTTTCGTATAATTCGTATCTCATTTTTATACCAGCGGCGACCCACTCCAATATAAGAGTAATGACCGTAAAAGTGCTTGTACTCGAAAAGCAGACCATCCACATGCATGCTCTTTTTATACAGATCCATCGCTTCCCGAATTTTGGGATAGTCTTCTTCATGGATGCACTCATCACTCTGAATATAGAAACACCAGGTATAGGCTTCGGGAATTGCATCGAACACTTTGTTTGTTTCAACGGACAGTACTTTCCCACCTTCACGCAAAGAATCGTCCCAAACAGTATCAATAATTCTTATTTTTTCTGAGCCAATAGACTCAATGAGTTTTCGGGTATCGTCTTCACTTTTTCCAACCCCAACGTAAAAGGCATCACACATTGGTAATACCGAAAGGATCGCTTCCTTTACAGGGTAATCGTATTTAATAGCGTTTCGTATGATGGTAAATCCTGCAACAAGCATAATAATGTTTTAAAATGGATAGCCGATACCAAAGTTGGCAACGGTATATCTCCAGGGTTGTTTATCAAAGGTCCAGCGTGCATCCGCAGGCAGTTTGGGATCCTTTAAAGGCACACCAAGATCAAGACGCAATACAAAAAACGAAAGATCCCAGCGAATCCCAAGTCCGCCTCCAATGGCAATCTGGTCGGCAAAGGTATTTAATTTAAACTCACCGCCCGGTTTGCTTTTATCAGGATACAATCGCCAGACATTTCCCGCGTCAACAAACAGAGCCCCGTAAAAAGACCGTATCATGTGGAAACGGTATTCAATATTTCCTTCCAAAAGAATATCTCCGATTTTATCGAAACGGGCCTGATTTTCGCCTGGGTTATATCCGCCCGGCCCCAGTGTCCTGGCCCGCCATGCTCTCACACTGTTGGGGCCACCACTGAAAAAACTCTGTTCGTAAGGGAGCCAGCCCAGGTTCTTTAGTGGTTTTCCAATACCGCCAGCAACGCGATACACCACGCGGCTCTTTTTTCTAACCGGCATGTAAATCCTTATATCGATATCTGTTTTCAGAAACTGAGCAAAGGGAATTCCAGACATAGTATAGCGACCTGCAGTATCCTGAGGCTGACCAGTGAGACTGTATACTTCTCTGAGAATATTTCCTGAAGATTGAAGATTCAAACGCGCGTAATAAGCAGTGCGCTTGCCGTTTACAGTGCTCTCTTTTGAAGTAAATGAAATTACATACTTGCTCAAGGTAGTAATATGATCCTGGAACGAGTTTAAAAGAAATGCATCATTAAGCGCAATAAGTTCAGATTTGAATGAAGGAAGTAAGTTTGCCCAGACTGCATAAGCTTCAAAGGGGATAATGTCGTGGCGGATCTGTTTGTTATAAGTCTTAAAACTGAAACCATAATTAATATCATAAATAATGCGATCAAACTGCTGGCGGGTTTGATAATTCAACGAGGTTTTAATGTAAGTTCTTGGTTCCTTGTCTTTACGGAATGAGAAAAGGGAAAAGGGGAACAGCGCTCGGGGAACGGAGAAACTAAGCTCAGGACCAAATTGAATGGTATTGAAGGTTTTCCTGATTTCGTCCACATTTTTTACACCTTCGCTGCTAGTGGTTGTGGAGTCTTTCGTTAAGTTTCGCTGCGCCGCTATGGATGCCTGTAACTTCAGCTGAATAAGTTCTCCTCCCTTAAACGAATTACGATTTTGGAAAACAACACTTCCGTCAAGGCCAAGGTTACCGGAAGTATTTATGAGTTCGATCTCTGAAGTGAGCGACTGCCGGATAAGCGGATTACAAACAATGTAACAATCCAGTAAATTATTTAGTCCCGTGTTTTCAAAAAACTGAATGTTCACATTTCTAAAAACGCCAAGTCCAAGCAATTGTTTATACGTTTGCATTGCGGTATCTTTTCGGTAATACTGCCCGGGATACAAATCCGTGTTGCTTACAATAATCCTGCGTTTATAGGCCAGTGGACGGTTTAAAAGGAATTTTAATTTTCTCCGGTTGGTGGTGATGGTATCTTTGAAATAAATGTCTTTCGGACTTCCAAGTGTAGGTTCAGTAATGATGTAAACATTGGCGAGTTTGTAACGGGGATGATTGGTGCTGATAACCGAATCGGTTGTGGAACTATAGTTCTTTGAGTATTTTTTCAGTTGGATCTTAATGGCAACGGTATTATCTGATTGTGATGAGTCTGCTTTTATTACAATGTAAGCGTTTTCAAAATAAAAATACCCGTTGTTAAGAGCGAAATCGGTAATACGTTGCTGTTCGGCACGGAACTTTTCTTCATCGAACTGCATCCCTACCTGGAGCAGCGAGTTAACAGTGTCCTTCAGAACCATCTCCCCAAGATCTTTGTCCAGCATGTCGTAAGTAATCTTGTTTACAATAAAGGGTTTCCCGGGAAGCAGGTAGTACTTTATTTTCGCTCGTTTTGTGGATCTGATGAGCTCTACCGTGTCTTTAACCTGGTTATTAAAATAGCCTTTGGTAAACAAATATTTTTGGAGCTGGAAGCGGGTTTGCTCAGTTAACAGCGAGTCGTAAATTACCGGCGGCTCGCCAATGTCCCTTATACTCTCCAAAAGCAAAGGACTTTCCTTGTCTTTGAATTTTGGATTTTTTTTCTCTTTTCCTTTTTTTAAACGCCTTGCATTTTTCTTTTCAAACCGTTTTGCTTTTTCAGAATTTAAACGATCATAACGGATGTTACGCTTTATTTTTTTTCGGCGGAGTTTTTCATCGTTAAACAAATTGTACCACCAGACAAAAAAATGAAATTCGCGAAAAAGTTTGCGGTTCGGTTTCTGACGGAAAAAAGCTTCCAGGTTTTCCTTCGATACGTTCGTAGCTTTTACATTGTGTATTTCAACCTTGTCCACCAGGTACTGATGCGTTTGCAGTTTTCTGGTGGGCCGGCAGGATGAAATAAAAAGAATAAGCACAAAAAGAACAGAAGTATTGATAACGGAACAATTCTGTATTTTTATGCCAGCCTTCAAAACGCGATAGAAGATGCTAATTTAACTGAAAATATGCTTAGTAAAAATCAATTGAAGGAAATACAATCTCTACAGCTTAAAAAGCAACGCGACCTTAAAAAGCTTTTTATAGCAGAGGGCGTAAAGACCGTTGTGGAAATCCTGACTCATATTCCGGGCAGCATTCATCATGTTTATGGAACCCGGGTATTTGCCAGCACACATAAAGATCTCCTGGAAAAAACAAATACAAATTTTACAGAGATAAGCGAGGAGGAATTGGTCAAAATAAGCCTCCAGGCCAATCCCAACCAGGTGTTTGCTGTGTGCAATTATTTTCCGCAGGCAACTGTTTCTTATAATCCGTCTGTAGATTTCTCTTTTTACCTCGACGATATTCGCGACCCGGGAAATTTGGGAACGATTATCAGGTTAGCAGACTGGTTTGGGCTTAAAACAATTTTCTGTTCCCCCGACACCTGCGACTTATATAATCCGAAAGTCATTCAGTCTACCATGGGCTCTTTTCTGAGGGTTAACGTCGTGTATACTGAGCTTAACAAGCTGGTCGCATCACTGAAAATCAAAACTATTTATGGCGCGGTACTCGAAGGAAAAAATATTTACCATGAAAAACTTGAGCCCGGGCTCATTTTAATTGGCAACGAGGCGAATGGGATCCGACCGGAAAACATGTCTCGCCTCACGAAGCATCTTACCATTCCAAAACATGTTCAATCGGGAACTGAGTCCTTAAATGCGGCCGTTGCGACCTCTATTATTGCCTCGGAATTTTACCGGCAGTTGAAGGCCTGAGCTCTAATGAGAGTGGTTGACCACGAGGAAATTTCCCCATTTAGACAGACTAACTGTTTTTTTCTGAAAAAGGAAAACAGCAATTGCTGTCTAATGAGAGAGATTTAAAAAGTGTGTCGGTATTCGCCTTTACCCTTGTTCAGGTTATAGTATTGCAGTAGTTTAGATGGAACTGATCTGCGGAATTTTTAAGCTTCCGGTTATTTTTTTGAAACGCTGCCTTTGTACCTTAGTGAATGAGGGCCCTTGGGATCATTACTGTTTAGCCATACAATCCTATCCTGTCTCCCATAAACCGTAGTGGTGTTGAATGTAACAGTGACCGTTGTTTTTTGTCCCGGTAATATGGGTTGTTTAGGATAGTCTACCGTAGTGCAGGAACAGGCGATTTCCACATCATTGATAACTAGTGGAGAGTTTCCTGTATTGGTGATCTCGTAATCGTTTTTAACAACGGTTCCACGCTGTACGTGACCAAAATTTTTTTTGTTTTCAGTAAGAGTAAGTTGAGGCTGGGAGAAGGAATTTAATGCGCAAAACAAGAACATCATCAGGATGATTGTCCTGAAATAAAAAATCCCCCCGTGGAATGCGGAGGGATTTCTGAATATTTTAAACATATTAGCCACCGGTTGCCGGTTTTGCTTTTACTTCCCCTTTAATACGAACTTTTTTTGTAGCGAACTTGGCATTGGAATTAACCGTAACGTTTTTCTCAAAACGACCTTCGCGTTTGGTGTCGTATTTTACTTTAATTACTCCGCTTTTTCCGGGCAATATTGGTTCAGTTGGCCAGCCTGGTTTTCCATCGATGGTTGTAGCCGTACAGCCACACTCACCGCTAACAGAAGTGATTGTAAGAGGCGTCTTACCTGTATTCGTAAATTTAAATTCGCGCAAACCATTGGCATCATATTCAATCACACCATAATCCAAAACTTCAGTTTCGAATTTAATGTCGGGAGCATTAGGATCCATATTAGGAACCACAGATTCCTGAGCATTCAGGGCAAAAACCTGAACCAGTAGCAGCGAAAAGAAAAACAGAATCTTTTTCATAACAGATAAAACAGTGTACGATTAACCTTTTTTCTCGGTAGGAGCACCAGCAGGAGTGGTGTTTTGAGGGAAATCAGATTCAACTGGTTTTACCTCAACATTACCTTTTATGGTTAATACAACGTTTCCGCTTTTTGCATTAGAGGTAACAGTTACAGTTTTGTAGATATTACCTGGGCGGTTCGTGTCATATTTTACTTTAATTACACCGGTTTTGCCTGGCAGGATCGGTTCTTTTGGACATTGAGGAACTGTACAACCACAGCTTCCCTGACAATTTGTAATAACCAGAGGCTCTTTACCATTGTTAGTGAATTTGAACTCACATTCTCCATTTCCACCTTGTTTGATGTTGCCGTAATCATGCTCCAACTTGTCCATTTTAATATCTGCTGTACTCGCTGCAGCAGGAGCCTGAGCAGGAGCATCATGCCCATGACCATCACTATGTCCATCCTGAGCAAATGTTAAAGCAGAGAGACCTGCTACAAGACCAAGGGTAAAAATTAACTTTTTCATACGTTCTGATTCTTAAGTTTATTGTTGAGGTTTTAAATTACGAATATCGTGCCATAAAGATATCACAAACACGAGATTCTTTCCGTAATTTTACGAAATTTAACAAAATAATTTCACATAATTTTTCATCATGGAGATTGCCAAGACATACAATCCGGGCGAAGCAGAGAGCAAGTGGTATCCATACTGGATCAAGCATCAATTTTTTAAATCAGTTCCCGATCACAGAACTCCTTACACAATAGTCATTCCTCCTCCTAACGTAACCGGCATGTTGCACATGGGGCACATGCTTAACAACACCATCCAGGATGTGCTCATCCGTCGTGCGCGTATGCTGGGTTTCAACGCCTGTTGGGTGCCAGGAACAGATCATGCAAGTATTGCAACGGAAACAAAAGTGGTAAATCTTCTCGCTGAACAAGGAATCAAAAAAACTGATTTAAGTCGCGAAGAATTTTTGAAATACGCATTTGACTGGAAAGAAAAATACGGTGGAATTATTTTAGAACAGCTTAAAAAGTTAGGTGCTAGTTGTGATTGGGATCGCACACGTTTCACAATGGAGCCCGCGCTGACGGATTCTGTTTTGGATGCATTTATACACCTTCACAACAAAGGGCAAATTTATCGCGGCGTGCGAATGGTTAACTGGGATCCTCAGGGGCTTACTGCCTTAAGCGATGAAGAAGTAGTTCATAAGGAAACCAACAGCAAATTAGTTTACGTTAAGTATAAAATTGAAGGAACAAGCGAATTCATAACTGTTGCCACAACGCGGCCGGAAACCATCATGGGCGATACTGCAGTATGTGTTAATCCAAACGATGAACGTTACCTGAAACTGAAAGGGAAAAATGTAATTGTTCCTGTTGTTAATCGTATTGTGCCTTTAATTTTTGATGATTATGTTGACGCAAGTTTTGGAACCGGCGCACTAAAAGTAACCCCGGCGCACGACATCAATGATTTTAATTTGGGTCAGAAATATAATCTTCCGACCATCGATGCCTTAACTCCTGATGGAAAGATCAGTGAAGCTGCGGGAGCATATGTTGGCATGGACCGTTTTGCCTGCCGCAAACAAATTATCAAAGATCTTGAAGAGCAAGGCCTGGTTGAAAAAGTTGAGGAGATTAAAAACAAAGTGGGATACAGCGAGAGAACCAATGCGGTTATTGAGCCAAAACTTTCCATGCAATGGTTTCTTAAAATGGATCAGATCAGCAAACCGGCTTTAGATGCCGTTTTAAGCGGAGATGTAAAACTGATCCCGGAAAAATACATCAATACCTACAAACACTGGATGGAGAATGTTCACGACTGGTGTATTAGTCGCCAACTCTGGTGGGGGCAGCGTATTCCGGCTTGGTACGATGGACAGGGAAATACTGTGGTTTGTAAAACAAAGGAAGAAGCGGTAGAAAAATTTAAGAATCAAGGTTCAAAGTTTAAGATAGAAGACGTTAAGCAGGACGAAGACGTTCTTGATACATGGTTCTCTTCGTGGTTGTGGCCTCTAACAGTTTTTGATCCGGATATTATTAAACATGGCTGGGACAAAGCAAACGCGGATCTAAAATATTATTATCCTACCAACGATTTGGTAACTGGTCCGGATATTTTATTTTTCTGGATCGCAAGAATGATTATTGCAGGTAAAGAGTTTACGAACATCAAACCTTTCACCAATGTTTATCTTACCGGAATCGTGAGAGATAAGCTGGGAAGAAAAATGAGCAAGCAGTTAGGAAATTCTCCAGACCCGATAGACCTTGTTGCCAAATACGGGGCAGACGGAGTGCGCGTGGGAATGCTGTTGAGCTCTCCTGCTGGTAACGATTTGTTGTTTGACGAAAAAGATTGTGAACAGGGCAGGAATTTCGCGAACAAAGTTTGGAATGCTTTCCGGTTGATTAAAGGGTTTGAAACAGGAAACGTAAAACAATCTACCGCACAGGCAGCGGCTATTTCCTGGTTTGAAAATAAGCTATCCGAACAACTGGAAATCATCAACGATCATTTCTCCAAATACAGAATGAGTGATGCTTTGATGGCCACTTACAAATTAGTGTGGGACGATTTTTGTGCGTGGTATCTCGAAGCAATTAAGCCTGATTTTGTGGATGGAAAAGCGCAACCAATTGATCAGGCAACTTACAATTCCACCATCCATTACCTGGAGCAGTTATTAAAAATCATGCAGCCATGGATGCCTTTTATTACCGAAGAAATCTGGCATTTAATTAAAGAACGTTCAGATAAAGATTGTGTTATTGTTGCTGAATGGCCGAAACAATCGGCAGTTGACAGTAAGCAGCTGGCGGAGTTTGAAGTGGCGAAAGAGCTGGTTACAACCGTAAGAAATGTTCGTGCTCAAAAACAAATGTCCCCAAAGGAAAAGCTCGAAATAGTGGAGCGGTCTTCTGCTGAGCGCGCGTATTTTGACGATCTGATCATTAAGCTTGCGAACCTCTCTGCTTTTAAATATTCGAAAGACAAAGTGGAAGGTGCCTATGGTTTTACAATCAAAACGACTGAATTTTTTATCCCACTCGCTAACAACATTAATATTGAAGAGGAGAAAGAACGCCTGAAAAAGGAACTGGAATACAATAAAGGGTTTTTAAAATCTGTTCAGGTAAAACTGGCTAATGAGAAATTCGTAGCTAATGCTAAACCCGAAGTTATTGCTGTGGAACGTAAGAAAGAGAGCGACGCTCTTTCTAAAATTAAAGCCATAGAAGAGCAACTGGCGGTACTCTAGACAGAAGCGCTTACCTGAAATAACGTGTAGCATAACATTCTATCACCACATCGGGTTTTACTTTTTTAACCATTTCGGCAGAGTAAACTGCGTTCGACAATAACACCATCTTCTTAAAATGATGTTGTAAAAAAGGAATCAATGCCCAACTGAAAGAATCTCTGTATATGAGAGCAGTTAGTTGTGTGCTTGCATGATCGTTTTGTACGATATAGGTATTTGCTGGAAAGCCGTCGGTAGGCAATGTGATACTCAGAGAGGAATCATTTTTTAATTTAAAAACAGGACTGTTTTCTTTAAGATTTAATCCTAATAAAATGCTCAGATCCCCAGCACCTTCATCTTCCCAGGTAATATTAAAATCGCTGAGTTGTAAGGGTTTTAGCGAAGGAATGTCTTTGCGCATTTCGTTCATGAGCGCTGTGTACCCAATAAAAGCACCATAAGAATTCCAATGCGAATCGTACTTTTTATACACCTGCGTTTTTTTCTTTTCCGCTAAAAGTTCTTCTCTAACATCAATGAGTTTTAAGTTTGTTTTAGTTTCCTGGATGTATCTTATCAGCTGGTCGCATTTGGCAAGCGTATCCTTTTT
>JAEUTM010000263.1 GCA_016788025.1 Bacteroidia bacterium | reverse complement strand
GTTGGCTACGGTTGCATCAAAATATTCAAGCCACTCATCCTGACTCATTAGTTTTTCCTCGTCGCTCATCCGGGTTTGTAATTCTTTCCAGGCGAGACTTTTCAGTCGTCGATAACTTGACTCATAATTATTCCTGTTTCTGCGGTAGGATCTCGCAAAACGCTGACTTCGGTTAAATAGTGTTTTTTGATAAAGAGAATAGCGTTTGTAATAGGTCTGCCTTATTTTATCAAGAGGATAGTCTGGAAATACTGGATAGGCGTTAAATTCAAGGAACCCCGTATCGTTTTTCATCTGGAATGTAAAAAGACTATTGTTTTTCTCGAACCGGATTCGGATATCATTCCAAACAAAAGATCTTTTTCTTTTAAATCTTTTTGCTAAACCTTTTCCCCTGATAAATTTTTTAGTGAATTGTTTTTTTGTCAAAGGTCCTTGATACACCCAATACATGCCCGAGAAAGCTCTGAGTTCAGGATAATTATTGTTTACCATTGCATCATTTCCCAGACGAAACCATGTTTCATGTCTTTTCCCGGGTGTTTCCGCACCAATTAACCATTTCCTGAAGTATACCCCGGCACTGCGCCATGGATTTGCATCTAAAATCCTGTAAACATTTTCGTAGCCAGTATTGGCATAACGTTCCTCAAAAGTCAGAGTGTCAAAATTGTAAATAAGCCCCCGGAATAGGGTAGGATAGTAAAGGTAAGCGCCAGATAGAATACGGGATTCTTTTTTTGTTTTTAGTTCCCCTGTACGTTGTTTTGGACTAGGTAAGGCTGGATCTTCACCATACAAGTCATTTGGGTCGGATGGTCCTTTCGTGAGGTTCTGGACCGGGAAGTCAATTTCCACATCTGGGAAAATTCGTTTGATGTTTTCAAGTTCTTCGGCGGCAATTTCTTTATCCAGTGAAAGGAACTGGATATTTGTACCTTTTAATTTACTTAATTCAGCTGTTGGATTAAGTAATAGGTTTCCCTGGATGCTGAGCCGGTTAATACTTTTTAAACCGGATACTTCGGCCGGAAGTTCAGTAAGATTATTGTTGCTTACGTCTAATATCTGCAGGCTTTTAAGCTGATCGATATTTTTCGGCAATTCAGTAATATAGTTTACCGGAATAGCCAGAGTTCTTAGGTATGGTAACCTGGTTAACTGGCTTACAAGGTCTTCGTAGTCAAGGCGATTACTACCTGTTATTTCTACTGTCCTAAGACTTTTTATTTCCGAAATGGAAGTCGGAATTTTTTTTAGATCGTTGTCGCTAAGCTTCAATTGTATGATCTGTAGATTTTTTATCTGGTTAAAAAGATCCTGATAATCCAGGTTTATATTCCCTTCTATTTTAAGGGACTGAAGGTATTTAAGGGCGGAAATATTATCGGGAACTTTTTCCAGGTCGTTTTCACTAAGGGTAATTTCGCTCAGATTCCTGAGAGCGGAAATCCGGTAAAGCAGTTTTTGTAAAGTATTGTCATCGGAGTATCCTTCAATGGTTAAGCTTTCCAGGTATTTAAATGTATGGATCTTTTTCAGTGCGAATTCTTTTTCCTCTGTATTATCAAGATCAATAACAGCTTTTTTTGTTTTCAGGTCGGCACTCAGGAGGTTAACAGGCAAATCTTCCAATGAGGCAGAGTCAGATTGTGCGGATGTAGTTCCCGGCAAAAAGAATGATAAGAAAGTCAGAAGTAATATGTACTTCATAATTTGGGCTCGCTGCTTTGTGTGTAATGCTAACTGAAAAAGTATAAAAAAGATACAGAATTTAAAATTTGTGAATGAAATTAATTTTTGACTTCTAAAAACAGCCAATAACACCTCAATTCTCATTTTAATTTTAACTTTACCTCATGGCTGAAGATCTTAAGGTAACTGCAACTGGTAAGGAAGAAAAATACAGGGAATTGATTCCCCAAATCAAAGGATTGGTGAGCGAAGAGAAAGATCTGACCGCGAATCTGGCGAACATCTGCGCGGCCTTAAAATATGGAATGGGGTTTTTCTGGGTGGGTTTTTACCTTGTAAAGGAAAATCAGTTGGTTCTCGGACCGTTTCAGGGTCCAGTCGCTTGCACCAGGATAAATAAAGGCAAAGGCGTTTGTGGTACTTCCTGGGAAAAAAAACAAACCATCATCGTGGAAGACGTGGATAAGTTCCCGGGTCATATCGCCTGTAGTTCTTTGAGTCGCAGTGAAATTGTACTACCCCTGATTGGAAAAAACGGCGAGGTGCTCGGAGTGTTGGATGTGGATAGTGAGGAACTCAGTACATTTGACTCAATTGACCAAAAATATCTTCAGCAGATCGTAAATCTTCTTACATTTTAGTTTATGGATAAAGCATCCGCAGAAAAACGAATTAAACAACTTTCTACAGAACTCGAACAGCACAATCACAATTATTATTTGCTGGACAATCCAACCATCAGCGATTTTGAATTTGATAAGCTGTTAGAGGAGCTAATTGCTCTTGAAAAACAGTTTCCTGAGTTGCTGTCGCCGGATTCACCAAGTCAAAGGGTGGGGGGAACAATAACAAAAGAGTTCGCAAGCGTAAAACACAAATACCCCATGCTGTCCCTGGCGAACAGTTACAGTACGGAAGATCTTCTTGAATTTGACCGTCGCGTGTGTGAAGGTCTGGGAATGAAACAGGGCGAGGAAAACGCTATCGATTATGTCTGTGAGTTAAAATTCGATGGTCTTTCGATCAGTTTAACCTATGAGAACGGAGTTCTGGTGCAAGCGGTGACCAGGGGTGACGGGGAAAAAGGCGACGATGTTACGACCAATGCAAAAACAATCAAATCTATTCCCTTAAAATTAAAAGGTAATTATCCTCCTCTTTTTGAGATTCGCGGAGAGATTTTTATGCCGCGCCCGGTTTTTGACGAGATAAATAAAGAACGCGAAGAAATTGGCGAAGCACCACTCGCAAATCCCAGGAATGCAGCCAGTGGTACCATGAAGGCACAGGATTCTGCTTTTGTAGCGAAGCGTAAACTGGATTGTTTTTTATACAATGTGCTGGGCGATAATCTTCCTCATCAATCTCATTACGAAAATATGTTGGCGGCGCAAGCCTGGGGGTTTAAGATCTCCAAAGACGCAAAGTTATTGAAGGGAATCTCAAAAGTGCTTGAATTCATTAGTCGCTGGGATACTGAACGCTATAATTTGCCTTATGATACAGATGGCGTTGTAATAAAGGTTAATGATTACAAGCAGCAAAAGAATCTTGGCTTCACCGCAAAATCACCACGCTGGGCCATAGCTTATAAATTTAAAGCTGAACAAGTCAGCACCGAGTTGCAAAGTATTTCTTACCAGGTTGGAAGAACGGGAGCTATTACGCCGGTTGCAAACTTAAAACCTGTTCCGCTTGGAGGCACAACCGTAAAAAGGGCATC
Organism: Bacteroidia bacterium; assembly: GCA_016788025.1. Classification (GTDB taxonomy): domain Bacteria; phylum Bacteroidota; class Bacteroidia; order B-17B0; family Aurantibacillaceae; genus Aurantibacillus. Next base: position 4,388 of record JAEUTM010000263.1, on the reverse strand, counting down.
ATTGCATAATGCCGATATCATTGAAAAGTTAGATGTGAGAGTGGGCGACCAGGTGTTCGTGGAGAAAGGCGGGGAGATCATACCTAAAATTATTGGGGTAGATTTTACCAAACGTAGAAATAACTCTCAAAAAACAATTTACATCAGTCATTGCCCGGAATGTGGTACAGCGCTCGAACGTAATGAGGGTGAGGCAAATCATTTTTGTCCGAATGACGCAGGTTGCCCTCCCCAGGTAAAAGGAAGGATGGAGCATTTTGTCGGCAGGAGGGCTATGAACATTGATAGTCTTGGTGCGGAAACCATAGAACAATTGTACAATGTGGGCCTGGTGAAAAACATTGCAGATATCTATGACCTGAAAAAAGAACAGCTTGTTAACCTGGAACGAATGGCGGATAAGTCAGCGCAAAATCTCATTGATGGGATTGAAACGAGCAAGCAGGTTCCATTCGAGAGAGTTCTTTATGCCATAGGGATTCGACATGTTGGTGAAACCACAGCAAAGAAAATCGCCAGGAAAGTTAAATCCCTGGATGTATTGATCCATTCCACGAAAGAAGAGCTTTTGAGTATAGATGAAGTGGGAGAGATAATTGCTGAGAGTATTGCCGAGTATTTTTCGAAACAGGAGAACCGCGAAATTATCGCCCGTCTTAAATCAGCAGGCCTAAAATTTGAACTGAGTGAAGAACAGCAGCAGGCGGGAAGTGAAAAATTAAAAGGTTTAACATTCGTAATCAGTGGCGTATTCAACAAACACAGCCGCGACCAGTTAAAAGAAATGATTGAGTTTAACGGCGGTAAGAATTCTGGTTCAATCAGTGGTAAAACATCTTACCTGCTGGCTGGCGACAATATGGGACCAGAGAAGTTAAAGAAAGCGCAAAGCCTGGGTGTAAAGATCATTTCCGAAGATGACTTTGAAGCAATGATTGCCTGAGTGTTTTTTGAAGCAATCCTGCATTTTCGAATGAAACAAGGTCTTCTTCTTTCGAGGGGTTTCAATCTATTCGGAGCCAGAGGGTTTCGAAGAATGTTAAAGATCTTTGCACGGCCTTAGAAAAAGGGTATATTTAAATGACCTAAACCCTATTATTTCGAGACCTGACCCGACTGTTCACATATTTTCTGTCGTTTATCTTGCCATGCTTTTTTTTGCATTCTTACGCCCAAAACGAAGCAAGTAAATGGTATTTCGGTTACAATGCAGGTCTCGATTTTATGACCTCCCCGCCAACAGTACTGGTTAACGGCGCCCTGGTAACCAATGAAGGATGTGCAGCCATAGCGAATTCATCGGGAAACCTTCTGTTTTATACCGACGGCAGATTTATATATGATCAGACTCATTCCCAGATGGCTAACGGTAGCGGGCTGAACGGAGGATTGTCTTCCACACAATCTGCCATTATTGTTAAGCAGCCAGGAAACACAAATTTATATTATGTTTTTACCGCCGGACAGGTGGCAGGGGCCTTGTGTTACTCCATTGTCGACATGAATCTTGCAACAGGCAATGGTTCTGTTACCGTGAAGAACGTCACCCTAAATCCGGCTCCAACAATGTCGGAAAAACTGATTTCAGTACCTCACTGCAATGGCATAGATTCCTGGATCGTTGCACACAATGTTACAAATCAATTCGTGTGTTACCTTCTCACATCAGCGGGTCTCTCGTCAGCTGTTACTTCTACAGTTGGTACTTCACATACAACCCCAATCACGGGTTCAATAAATACCCTTGGTTTTACGGGTAATATGAAAGTTTCACCTAATGGAAAAAAAATAGGCCTTGCAGTTTCCGGCGTCTTGGGTTTTTTTGAGTTATTTGATTTTGACAATTCCACCGGTCTGGTTTCTAATCCCTTGTATCTGGGCTTTTTTCCCGCAGCTTATGGTTGTGAATTTTCGCCGGATGGAAGCAAATTTTATGGGGATGTAGAACCATTTCCGTATTCTCTTCGTCAGTGGGATTTATGCGCAGGCTCACCAAGTGCCATTGTCGCATCTTTATATACACAATCAGTTCCAAGCAAGATCATGGGTATGCAGCGGGCAATAGATGGCAAGATTTACATTGCACAATCTGCTGTTTCAGATCTGGGAGTAATAAACAGTCCTAATTCAGCGAGCGCTGCCTGTGCTTATATGCACACTGGCCAATCTGTGTTCCCGAAAGTAAGCGATCTGAATCTCCCAAACTTCACGCTTCTATACAAAGATCAGCAACCTGCCATACCGCCGTATACCTACACTATTAGCAGTACTTACGGTTGTAACACGGCATCCTTTAATTCTGTTTACAATGGCTCAACAACCATTTTGGGCTGCACAGCTGTGAGCGCTTCACTATTGGCAGTATCATGGGATTTTGGAGACCCTTTAACAGGAAGTGCAAACACTAGCAACTTAATGAATCCCATGCACGCTTTTTCCGCATCTGGCACCTTTACAGTTCAACAGGTTTTTCACTATAGTTGTGGACGTAAAAATGATACAATCAGTCAGGTCTTAAATGTAAACCAACCCTGTCTGCAGGTAAACAGTACCTCAATTACCTGTGCTAGCCCTGGTTCGGCCACATGCCAGGCCTGGGGCGGAATAGGGCCTTATTCCTATACCTGGGTTCCTACCCAACAGACTGGAACGCTTGCAACAGGTCTTGGCCCAGGCTCCTATACTATTTATTTCCACGATGTCGGCGCTAATGCAACCTATAGCTCCCTGGAGACCTTTGTGCCTCCCGTGGCTTTTACAGGCAATATTCTTACAAATACCAGCGTGGTTTGTTATGGTGCTTCTACAGCAACAAGTGTGGTGAGTAATATTTCCGGTGGGTCCGGAACTGAGTATTTTTCCTGGACTAACGGTTCGGTAACGTATACTTCCCTTAATACTCCAACTATTGGCATTCTTTCAGCCGGAGTATGGACCATACAAGTTACAGACGCATTGACAAACTGTACCTTCAGCCAGGTAGATGTTATCATGCAACCAACGGTTAGTTTGCTATTGTCTTCAAACAGTCCAACCGCATGCGTCAATAATAATCTTGTCCTTACAGGAGTTCAGTCTGGTGGCGCACCGTTCTTAATTGGACAACCCTATAATTATACATGGACAGCCGGACCAACTTCGGCTAGTTATACCATCAATGAAAGCATAAGCGGAACACACATTTACACCTTAACCAGCAAAGACAGTTTGAATTGCCTGTTAAGCAATACAATTGCTGTTAATTTTATACCTAAACCAAACATAAGTGTAACGAGTGTTTCGATTTGTCCTCAGCAGATTGGAACCCTCCTTGCAAATGGCGCCACTTCTTATATCTGGAGCGGACCATCTGTTGGACCAGTTGTTGGTTCTTCCCTCAGCGATTCTCCGCTAACAGATACAGAATATACGGTTGTAGGTAGCGCACAGTCATGTACAACCTCCGCTACAGGCAGCATCTTTTTAAAACCACTTCCCTTCGTATCGATGGGAATCTCAAGCCCGGTTTGTGAACATGATCTTGTATCGATGTCCGTATACGGAGGCAGCTCTTATGTCTGGTCGGGTCCGACGGGATTTTATTCGTCAATACAGGCTCCGCAGTTGCCAAATGTAAGTACAGCCCAGAGCGGCGTATACCATGTCACGGTAACGGCCGCGAACACTTGTACTGTTTCGGTAAATGGAACGCTTGTAATAAATGCTACGCCGGGTGTTACTATTACAACGCCAACTGTGGTGTGTACTTCTCAAACCTTAAATCTTTCGGCTAGTTCGGTTCCGGGTTCCAGTTATGTTTGGACCGGCCCTCAGAGTTTTAGTTCCACGTCTCAGAATACCATCGCAACGAACCTTCAAACAGGAGCTACATCATACAGCCTAATGGTTACAAGCCCGCAGACTTGCACCAATACAGCTTTGGTAAATGTGAATGTTATCCCACCTCCTTCTCTCAATACGGTTCTAAGCAGCCCAAGTGTTTGTGCCCAGGCTATTAACGGATCACCAAATACATTGACACTGACTTCTTTCGGAGCTAACACCTATACACTAAATACACCTTTAAATTTTTTCAATGTTCCAATCTCTCAATCTGTTTCGGCCATAAGCTCTGATAATGCAGGAGCTGGAATAGCTACAGCAACATTAACAGGTTCAAACGGAGTCTGCACATCCACTGCTGCTGTTAATTTCAGTGTCATTCCAAATCCCAATGTTGGGGTCAGTTCGAGTACCCCGGTAATTTGTGCGGGACAGAGTTTTACCTACACAAGTTCAGGCGCTCAATCTTACTTATGGCAACCTAACTCACCTTATATTACCACTTACAGCCTTGGACAAATCGCGGTTTGCAACCCACTAATAAATTCTGTGTTTTCTGTCATGGG
>JAEUTM010000209.1 GCA_016788025.1 Bacteroidia bacterium | reverse complement strand
TGTTCCTTGCGGGCCTCGAGATCGACATGCAGGAGTTTAGATTTAACCGCTCAAAAAGTCTCGTGTTTGGAGGTTTAACCTTCCTGATCCCAATCATCATTGGTTACATCGTTTGTATTTATGTTTTTCATTTTTCAATCTGGTCTTCGGTTCTTTTGGCAAGCATGTTCAGCACACACACGCTTTTAAGTTACCCTATTGTAAGCAATATGGGAATTGTAAAAAACAGGGCAGTGCAGGTAACCTTTGGAGGCACTATTATAACAGACTCTGCCGTTCTTATTTTATTGGGCGTAATTACCAATGTGGTTACAGGAGAACTTAATGCTGCATTCTGGTTCAGAATCGCCATTTCGCTTGGACTGCTATTGTTTACAACATTGTATCTGTTACCAAGGGTCAGTCGTTGGTTTTTCAGGAACATCGAAGCTCAGGCCAGTTCGCACTATATTTTTGTGTTGGCTGTGGTATTCATTTCGGGCTTTTTGAGTGAACTTGCGGGCGTTGAGCCTATTATTGGTGCATTTCTTGCAGGTTTAGGTTTAAATAAAGTGATTCCGCATAATGGCATCTTAATGAACAGGATCATCTTTATCGGGAATACAGTGTTCATTCCATTTTTCCTCATTAGCGCTGGTATGCTGGTTGATCTGAAATTGTTTTTCAAGGGATCAAACGCTTTAGTTTTTGCCGGTATTCTGGCGGTCGTTGGCCTTTTTACAAAATACCTCGCTGCTTGGTTTACGGCTATAATTTACAAATACACCAAATTTGAAAGAAATATTATTTTCGGTTTGAGTGTATCCCATGCTGCAGCAACCCTTGCCGTTATTAAGGTTGGTTTCGATATCGGGCTTTTCGATCAGAATGTCATTAACGGAACCATTATTCTTATTCTTATTTCTTGCCTGGTAAGTTCCTTTGTAACGGAGAGAGCAGCACGTAAAATTGCGATCCAGGAAAAGGAAGTGGTAACGCGGCACTCCGATAAAGTAGAAAGGATTCTTTTGCCGGTAAGTAATCCCGATAACATTCAGCGCTTAATTGATCTTGCTTTAATGATCAAAGATCAGAATTCGGCGGAACCCTTGTATCCGCTTTCTATTGTGGAAGATGATGCGGATGCCGACGAGAAGATTAATATCGTCCGAAAAGTCATTGAGGGTGTTGCGGAACAGATTTCGAGCGGAGATAAAAAAGTGGAAGTTCTTAAAAAGGTTGATTTGAGTATTGTTGACGGGATTGTAAGAACAGCCAAAGCCTATAATATTTCAGATATTCTGATAAGCTATAAATCGCATCCGGGAACGGGCATAATTTTTGCAGACGTTGCTGGAAATTTGCTGAACAAATCAAAACAATCGATTATCATTTCCAAAATTCTCCAGCCCTTAAATACGTTTAAACGCATCGTAGCGGTTATTACCCCGAATGCAGAACTTGAAAATGGTTTTTTAAGATCGGCTGCGAAACTCAATATTTTAATGAAGCAACTCGGACAGAATTCCATCGTTTATGGAACAGAGGCCACTATAAAAGCATTTACAAATGTAACCGGCGATAAGAAACGAAGCTTTTATAAATACGAAGTACTAGAGCAGGGCGAGGAAATGGAAGAGTTGAATAAGCCTAAGGAAGACGATTTGTTTTTATTCCTGAATGCCCGGAAACAGACACTGAGTTATGATTTTCATGTGGACGAAATGCCCCGCAAGCTCCATAAAAATTCAGAATTTACGAGTTTTATTGTCTTCTATCCCGACATTTCCAAAACCCTTCACGAAGGGCGTATCAGTGATGTTACTTCTCCGGCTATCGGTCAGACATACGTGCAGGTTAAGCAGTTAACCGGTAAAATCACCGGCATTTTCAAAAAAGAAGAAGGGGAAGATTCTTCTGAAAAGTGATCAATCTTAAATTATGCAATTCGACTATACTTACATTACGCTCTTTGGTTTTATTCTTTTTGAACCAATGGTGATTCTCGCGAACCTGATCTTTTTTCTGTGCGCGCTTTATTATTATGTAAGCCTTAAAAAATTTAACAATGCTTACACAAGACAAATGAGCCTGTTTATGTTTCTTCTGGGAACCAGCATGGCTTTTGGAGGAGCCGGGCATGCCATACATTATCAGTTGGGCGTAGGTTTTTTTAACCTGATTTTGTTTTTTATGAATGCGTTTAGTCTCCTTGCTATGTACTATTGTTTTATGGGACCTTACACATATTACAAAGCTGGAAAAGAACCGGCGCCTTTAACCAGGTATCTGATCTTAACCTGGATTTTATTAATGTTGGTTTACAGCATGATTGTTCAGAATTTTGCACTGATAAAAATTCACGCAGGTCTCGGTCTGATCTATGCACTTACAATCCATTGGATCATGTACAAACGTTATCAGCACAGGGGTAGCAGAGAGGTTATTATAGGAGTGTTTGTTGCGTTCTTACCAATTATCGTTCATTCTTTGAAAATTTCGTTTGATGAATGGTTTAATCACAAGGATATTGCTCACGTATTGATGATCATATCCCTGGTGATTATTTGTAGGGGCGTAAAAACAAATTCAGAGGATATCGAGTCGGGAAAAATTAATATACGCTCTGCAGCCTAGTTTTTCTTTTCCGGTTTTTTACCAGTTATTTTTTTGAGATAGCGTCTGTACAACTCACCGAAGGTTTCAAATTCTTCCCTATAAAAGAATCCAACACCTTGCGTATAGTTACCTCCGGCAAGAGCTGCCTGGGAGTTATCATTACTCTTATTAAAGCCTTTTAGTCTGAATTTACCGTCCTGCGAAAGTTTGTATTCAACATTTACGTCTCCGATAAAACTGTTTGAATTGGATTTTGTTGGGCTATTGTTTACACCAAAGTTACCATCTACCGAAACGCGATTATCGAGGAATTGTTTGCTTAATGCCAAATCCACGGTTTCGTTATTGGTTTGATTGCCCGGACGGTAATTTAAACCTAGTTGAAGGTCCCGTATCCCGGTCAGTGTTCCAAAATAGGTATTAAGAAATTCGCTTACACGGTTACTGAGCATTTCACTTCCTGTAGAGGAGGCGGCGGATCCTGCTGTTACACCACCTGTGTTACTGTTATAAATTAAGGGCGTGATAAATGTTCTGAACAGGAGGAAGGAAAAAACCTGTCGGTTTAACTCCGCCTCGTCGCCCAGCACACTTTCAATTCTTGCTCGCGCAGTAGCATCTATGCTCGGAAAGTTAATGTTGAATCTTATCTCCGGTGAAAATAATTTGCCGGTGATTAACAGTTCACATTCTATAGGAGTCCTGGATTTATATTGTCCTGTTGTGTCATTCAGCAAGGGTGCAACA
>JAEUTM010000207.1 GCA_016788025.1 Bacteroidia bacterium | reverse complement strand
CGTAAATGTAAAGGCTAAAAAAGGGTGTTATTCCTCCAATGCCAAGAGCTATAAAAAGCGGCCACCATTTCTCGGACTCAAAAACATCAATGCGTCTGAAATAGTCGATCCACATGAACACACTTACAATTGCAGCAATTGCAGCTAAGACGCTATACAGTGTTTCCTGGCTCAAAATGTAGAAAATAAAAAACCCACAACCCCCGAAGTATCGGGATGTTGTGAGTTCAATTTAGTATAAATACCTTAGATTATTCTGATACTACTTCAAAAGTTACGTTCGCTGCAACTTCTTTGTACAAACGAACTTTAGCAGTATAAGTACCAAGTTGTTTGATGTGTTCACTGGTAATTTCAATGTTTTTACGTTCAACATTGTAACCAGCTTTTTGAAGAGCTTCTGCAATCTGAATATTGGTAACAGAACCGAAGATTTTTCCGCTTTCGCCAGCTTTAGCACCAACTTTAACCGTTACGCCAGAAAGTTTCTCAGCACTCGCTGTAGCTTCTTTACGTAATTTTTCTTCTTTAAACGAACGCTGTTTTAAAATTTCCGCGTGCATCTTTTTTGCGCTTTCTGTAGCCAGAGTAGCCATTCCTTTTGGTAATAAGAAATTACGACCATATCCGTTTGCAACGGTTACTTTGTCGTCTTTATATCCTAAACCTTTTATGTCTTGTTTTAAAATAACTTCCATTGTAATTTCCTCCTATTGATTATTTCATTAAATCAGCTACGTAAGGCATCAAAGCCAGGTGACGTGAGCGTTTTACAGCCTGAGCCACTTTACGTTGAAACTTTAAAGATGTTCCAGTTAAACGACGAGGTAACAGTTTACCTTGTTCGTTCACAAACTTCAATAAAAAGTCAGGATCTTTGTAGTCGATGTATTTGATACCGCTTTTTTTGAAACGGCAGTATTTTTTCTTTTTAGCCTCTGCAGTTGGAGGATTTAAATATCTGATATCGTTTGGTGCAGCCATGTGTCTGTCTTATTAAATTCGTTTAACCATTAATTAGAAGCAGCTGCTTCTTTTTTCTTTGTTTTACCTTCGCTTACTAAACCTTTGCGTTTGTCAGCATAAGCAGCAGCGTGCTTGTCTAAAGCAACTGTTAAGAAACGCAATACGCGCTCGTCACGTTTAAATGCTACTTCAAGGTTGCCAACGATTTCTTGTCCTTCACCAGCAAACTCAAGCAGGTGGTAGAAACCAGTTGTTTTTTTCTGAATTGGGTAGGCTAATTTTCTTAAGCCCCAGTTTTCCTCATTCACGATCTTACCTCCCAAATCGGTGATGGTTTTTTTGAATTTTTTTGCGGCCTCCTTTGCCTGATCATCAGACAAAACGGGAGTTAAAATGAAGACCGTCTCATAACGTTTTTCCATTGTTTATTTTTAAATAGGGCTGCAAATATAGTAATTTTCCCTTCAATCAACAAAATCCGTCCAGTATTTTATTGAAAATCAACAAGTACTGGAAAATAAGGTCAAATGAAATTAACAGGATTTCAACGGCTTATTAAGAGTCTTTTTGCTTGATTACCAGTACTATACAAGAAATGAACGAAGTAAACACCTTGTTTCATGGTCGAGCTTTCTATTCTGGTGCTTTCCCTGAATTCAAACTGCATTATTTCTCTACCGGAGATGTCGGAAATCGAACACTTGATTAATTCTTCGCTAAAGGAACGAAACCAAATGCTGTTCTGCCCAGGGTTCGGATACATTTGAACCCGATTCTCGCGCTGCATATTAGGTTCTATACCAACCGTTGAAAATGTGCAGGACCTTACCGCACTAAATAAAGTCTGAAGGGAGTCTATGGGTTCTATGCTGTCGTTATTATGCGTTTTTAATGAAAGTAAAAATGAATTCTGACCAAAAGTGTCTGTTGGCTGTGCCACTTTTAGGAATGCAAACAACGAGGAAGAGTTATTGCTGGCGCAACGTGTATCGGCGCCTACCATTTTTGCTCCTTGCAAGGCAGCCATTAATTTACAAGCAAGATCACCTTTCTCTCTGTTAAACCTGGATTCCATTGAATCAAGCACTTTTTGTCCTAATAAAATATTTCCGTGAATGGTATAGTTTGGGCCAATGATATGATTCTTATAGTTCATACAATTAGATCCCGTATGGGCCGCCGTTTGAGGGTATCCGGTGTTCATCCTCACCACTCCGTATTGTCGTACAGAAGGGTCATTTGTATCGTCATTCGCCTGGAGCCAGCTAATGATCTGTGTTGGCGAATCTCCAGCCATAAACTGGTTTCTTGCATTAACCTGGTTTGCGGGCAGGTAAGATGCTTGTGTTGCTATAGCGCCTTCACCAGGAAAAAGCTCTGTAATAAAATGATTGCTAAACTGCGGGAGTGGAAACAGATCAACACAAGAAGCCCCCGCAGCACCAACTTCACCAGTTATTGAATCAAAAGCCAGAATGGAAAAAGTGTCCTGCGATTTTATTTTCCCGCAACAAAAACATAGACAAAGTATTATTAAAATGATTCGCATTCGATCTTTTATTTAAATGTAGCGTTTTTTGTCTAAAGCATAGTATTAACAGTCTAAAATGCAGAGGGATAACTAAAGTAATTTCTATATTTATCCCAAATTATTTTCATGAATTCTTCCTTCGGCAAATACTGCTTATATTTTCTTGTTGTTTTTTCGTCACTTAGTCTTTTTAGTCAAACTGAATACATCGACTATCGATCAAGCTCTAATCCCTACTACTGGAAAAACAGGAAGCCTTTTGAAGGCTACTGGCAACAAGATGTGCACTATACCATCAAAGCTGAATTAAATGACAGCTCAGACATTATTAGCGGGAATGAAGAACTCACTTATTGGAACAACTCTCCATATGACATCTCTTTTGTTTACTTCCACCTATATAACAATGCCCAGACGAAACACTCTTACGCGGCCGACTTATATAAAAACAACGATTACAATCTTAAGTTTGGAAAATACCGTTCAAAAGATTTAGGTACAAGTGTCGAAAAGATCAGCGTCGAAGGGAAGGATCTGAAAACTGAACTCGACAATACCATTCTGAAGGTATATCTTCCAAAAATTCTTCACTCCGGCGAATCGGTGACATTCAAAATTGATTTCAAAACATATTTTGATAAAGAAGCAATTCGAAACCGAATGAAGATGTTTAACTCTTACGGAAAAAAACATTACGATGTCGTACACTGGTATCCCCGGATTGCGGTGATTGATCGCAAATTTGTATGGACAACAGACCAGCACATGGACCATGAATTTTACGGTGATTTTGGTTCGTTCTACGTTGAGCTTACTCTACCAAACAATTATATAGGTGATGGCACGGGTACACTGTTGAATGAAAAAGAACTGATACCGGATGAGCTTCGCAAGAAGCTTGATATTTCAAACTTTCTCAATAAACCCTTCAATTCACCACCATCGGAAATTATCAAACGCGACGGTACAAAAAAAACATGGAAATTTTCGGCCATCAATGTGCATGATTTTGCTTTTACTGCCGACCCTAATTACAGGCTTGGAGAAGTAAACTGGAATGGCATCCGTTGTATTGCGATGGTTCAGGAATCACACGCAGCCGGCTGGTACAATGCCGCGCAGTATACGGCAAAAGTAATGGAGGTTAACTCCTACAACATCGGATCTTATCCGCATCCAAAAATGATCATCGCCGATGCACAAGATGGTATGGAGTATCCGATGCTTACCTTGTGCGGAGGTTATGACCCCGACTATAGAACACTTCTGATTCACGAAATGACGCATAATTGGTTCCAGGGCATGGTTGGCTCGAACGAAACATATCGCGCTTACCTCGACGAAGGCTTTACCCAGTTCTACACCGCAGATACCTACCAGTTTATTGATGGTCCTATTGCAATCGAACCTCAATCAAAAAGCGCTTACATCCGGCGGTTCACAGAACCACAGCGCATTGTCGATGACCAAATATATACTTCCTACATTAACGCTGTTACTGGCAGAAATGAAGAAGTGATCCTGAACACACACGCCGATGATTTTAATGGAGGGATCCGACACGGCGGCGGTTACAGTCAGTCCTACACTAAAACTGCAGCGATGCTCAAAAACCTGGAATACGTTCTGGGGCGCGCTTTGTTTGATAAGGCTATGCAGAATTATTTTAAGCAATGGCGTTTTGCACATCCATACGTGGAAGATTTCAGAAACTCAATCATCCAATACACGGGTGTAGATCTTAATTGGTTCTTTGATCAATGGCTGGAAACAAGTAAGATTATTGATTACAAGATCGGGCGCATCAAAAGACATAAAAATGATGTCTATGAGATCACTTTCAAACGCAGAGGCAACAGCATGCAAATGCCAATTGATTTTGTGGTGATTGACAAAAATGATTCGGCAAGACATTATTACATTCCTAACAACTGGTTCGAAAAACCAACCGGGGCCACTACTCTGCCGCGTTGGATAGGCTGGGGACCCAAACTCAGACCAACATATACGGCTACCTTAAACATCGGCGAAAAAATAAAAAATGTGATCATAGATCCTTCTCATCGCCTTGCTGATGCTGATATGACCAACAATTCAAAACATGGCCGCATCGGCATGCGTTTCGATTCTAAAGTTTACAATCCGCCTAATTGGAAAAAATATGACGGCCGCATACGCCCTGGCATTTGGTATAATGGCTATGACGGATTAAAATTCGGGGCCATACTTTCCGGTGACTATCTCAACACCAAACACGTACTGGAACTGGGAATATGGTTTAGTTCAGGCCTGGGTCAAGCTTACATCGATACAGCACTGGTTGATAAAAACAAGTACAATGTGCTTTCTTTTACTTTAGATTACAAAACCTCAACCCATCGTTTCATCAAAAAATCCAACGTCTATTTTCAGGCCAAGTCACTCGATGGTCTTGATGGTGGAACAATTGGCTTCGAAAAGAAAAGCAATAACGACAAAACAAGAATTTACACTCACCTGAAAGCCATGTGGCGCGACCTCCCACAGGATATGGTATATCTTATAAATGACAAAGAATGGGGTTATCAAAAACTGAATAGTGCTTTACATGTTGGGCTTGAACATAATTACAGATACAAAAGAGGTACAGGTAATATTCTCATGAATATTCGCTCTTCCGTATTTACAGAAGATTACGATTTTTCCGCGGCTAGTTTAACTGCTGTAAATAAAAATGATCTCGGAAAAATAAATCTAAACACCCGTGTATTTGCACAAATCGGCTTTGGCAGCAAACTTCCTTCAGAATCTATGCTGTTTGTCGCGGGGGCAAACAACGAAGATCTTATGAATAACAAATTTACGCGCTCGATGGGGATTATTCCTCCCGATTGGGGAGGATATGGTAATGTTACAAATCACTTTACAGCAGGTGGAGGTCTTAACCTAAGAGGATATTCGGGTTATTTGCTTGCGACTAAAAACGCAGATGGGACATACACATACAATTACAAAGGAATTACCGGGGCTGCATTTAACGCCGAACTTGAATTCGGAAAATTATTTAGAAAGTTTAATCCTAAATTTCTGAAGAACAGCATTAAGATCCAGCCTTATTTATTCGGGGATGCAGGTATTATCAATATCAATCCTCCGGGTAAAGCAAATGTTATGAGCGATGTGATGGCTGATGCAGGTGTTGGAACAATTTTTAGTATTGTAAGATGGGGCCAACTCACAGGTATCAAGCCTCTAACCATTCGTTTCGATTTCCCCCTGTTTGTTAACAGGTTGCCTTATGCTGAAAGCGATTATTTCCAGTTTCGCTGGATGATTGGAATCAATAAAGCGTTTTGAACAAATGATAAAAAATGTTTAAAGGTCTAAAAGTCAAAATAAAGGTATTGTTAATCCTATATCTTTAGCGACCTGAAACCAAACCATTAAAATCAAAACCATGTTAAACAACTTCAAAACCCTTTCCCTGGCGGTTGCTCTTTCGGCCGCTGTAAGTACATTTAATGCACAAACATTAAAGGTTCCTGCTCCAAGCCCTTCACAAACAGTGAAACAAGCTTTTGCTTTATCTGACATTAGCGTTGACTACTCGCGTCCAAGTGCTAAAGGCCGCGTAGTTTTTGGCGATGTTGTTCCTTTTGGAAAAGTATGGCGTACAGGTGCGAACGCTGCAACCAAGTTAACGTTTGGTGAAAACGTTAAAATTGAAGGTCTCGACGTGCCTGCAGGTACTTACGCTTTATACACTGTGCCGAACAAAGATAGTTGGGAGATTATGCTTTACAAAGATCTTACCTTGGGTGGAGATGTTGCTAACTATAAAAAAGAAAATGAACTGGGACGCTTCACTGTAAAAGTGAGACAGGTAAACGACAAAACTGAAACCTTCACCATTGATTTTGCGGACGTTACTCCACGTAGCACAAACATTGTGTTAAGATGGGAAAACACCACGGTGACAATGAATGTAGTTGCTGATATCGATGAAAAGATCATGAAGGCAATTGAGACCAACGTGATTAATGACAACCGTCCATATTTCCAGGCTGCTAACTATTATTACGAAAACAATAAAGACCTTGCAAAAGCTGGCGAATGGATCGACAAAGCTATTGCTGCTAATCCAAAAGCTTTCTGGATGGTGATGTTAAAAGCAAAGATCCAGACTAAACAAAAAGACAAAGCCGGTGCTATTGCTTCTGCTGAAAAAGTAGTCGCTCTTGCCACAGAAGCTAAAAATGATGACTACGTAACACAGGCTCAAAAACTGATCGCAGAGAACAAAAAATAATAATCTACCCCATAATAATATGAACCCCTGGCCGCTAAAGCCGGGGTTTATTTTTTACCCGCCCACCTTAAACCACTTTAACCTAAAAATAAATTCCAGGCTAATCAAATGTTGGTAACCAAAATTTGCTGGTGAAAGGCCAACAAAGCTTGGCTGGTAAACCAAACCGACGCCGGCAATTTTCAAACTAAAATATCGTATTGCTAAACTCAATCCCAAACCTATGTTTTCTTGCGAAGTTGAAACATAGCTTAATGAGTCACTTTTTGATCTGATTGCGCCGATGTGATGGGAGTGCGAAAAATTTAAACCAAGACCAAAATCCAGGCGACCTTTGCATATATGGTATCTTAAACTCATA
>JAEUTM010000198.1 GCA_016788025.1 Bacteroidia bacterium | reverse complement strand
TGCAGTATCAGAAAAAAGTTGAGGAATTCCAGATGTCACAAAAGGCTGGTCTTGCTTCACAGTCTGAAATGGAGGCAAAGGCAAGAGAAATTCAGGCTTTGGAGAAAGAAGCTCAGAACAAAGAACTTCAGATGGATGATCTTTCATCCGATATGAATGAAAAGAATAATGTTTTTCAAAAGACGGTAAGGGAACTACTTATCCGTATGAATAACGGAAAATACGACTATATTTTAGCATACAGCGAGGCAGTTCCAACCATGTTATTGGGTAATACTGCTCTTGAAATTACGGATGAGGTTATTGCCCAATTGAATGCAGAATATAAAGGCCGTAAAACCAAAAAATAGTAGGGAATGAGCAAACTTCACGAAAAGATTAAATCGGTAGAAGAGTTTCATAATGTGTTCCAGATTGGGAACGCAGATAATATGAAACTTATTGAGGAAAAAGATTACATGCTGCGTTACAACCTGATAAAGGAAGAGAACGAAGAATATCTTGAGGCTTGTAAAAACGGTGACTTGGTTGAAATTGCCGATGCACTTGGTGATCAGTTGTATATTTTATTTGGTACTATTCTCAAACATGGTCTGCAGCATAAAATTGAAGAGGTTTATGACGAGATCCATCGCAGTAATATGAGTAAACTTGATGAGAATGGAAATCCCATTTTCAGAGAAGACGGGAAGATCATGAAATCTAATCTTTATTTTAAGCCGGATATTAAGAAGATCTTGGATAAATAAGTTCCTTGTTTCAGGTTTCACGTTAAAACACTCCGGCGATTTGCGAGATAAAATGTTTTGCAAGTGCTGGTTTGAGGACTAATATAAAAGCTACTCCAAATAGTGCTCCCCAGAAATGTGATTCATGACTGATGTTATCGGAATAATCAGTTGTTTTTTTGCGCCGGATCAGATAATAACTTACCCCTAGAAGTAAAACTCCGGCAATCCATCCCTGCATTGGGAAAAAGAACAAGGAAATCTGGCTTAGAGGACTTACCATAATAAAACAAAACATTACCGATGAGATGGCCCCGCTGGCGCCAAGCGATGAATAGTTTGGATTGTTCTTATTGCGAAAGTATTCGGTGAATGACGCAGCATAGATCCCGCCTGTAAAAAGAAGAATGTAGTATACTTTTCCCATCTTCTCCCCGAAGAGTTCAGGAAAAAAATAATCCTCGAGGGCAGTTCCAAAGCTGTAAAGCGCCAGGCAGTTAAATGCTAAATGTATGTAGTCGCCATGAATAAAAGCATGTGTGAGAAAACGATAATGTTCCTTATTGTGATAAATAGAATAGGGATGAAACAGGTACTTGTACATTTTGTTCCTGTCGCTGAAACAGTAAAGAGAAAATATCAATATCCCGGCAAGTAGTGTAAGCGTAATCATCTTATGTATTTTCTGCTAAATCTTTAGGTTTTTCGTTGAGAAACTTATTAATAGCGAAGTGTCCTAAATAAATAAATGGAATTAAGCAAAGCGCTACCAACAGTTTGAACGAATATCCCCAACTTGCGTTCACTAAAAATTCATCCAGAGCCCACTTGCCGGGAACAACAAAAGCAATAAACTGAACTACAAAAGTGTCAATCAGCTGACTTACAACTGTGCTTCCGGTAGCTCTCAGCCAGATCATTTTTCCCCCGGTACGTTTCCTGAACAGCCAGAAAATGTAAACATCTACTAACTGGGAGATCAGGAAAGCAGTTATGCTTCCAATAATGATCCACTGGCTTTGTCCAAATACCGTGTTAAATGCTTCGTCGTTAACGGGACTAAAGCTTACTGCTTTAATATTAAGTCCAATGGAAATAAGAAGAAAGGTATAGGCAATAAGGCCCACCGTTATGTAGGTTAATTTTCTCACTCCCTGTTTTCCGTAATGTTCATTTATAAGATCAGTTAGCACAAAAACAACTGGCCAAAGAATAATCCCGAGGCTTTGTGTGAAAAGACCAAAGAACTGAACCAATTTTCCACCAATAAGCTCCGCTACAATTGCATTGGTCACAAAAAAACCGGCAAGAATGATAAATACAAGGTCTCTCCGTTTGCTAAAATCCATGATTATAATTTAACTAAAACATAAAACACCAGCAGACAGATAGTGATGCTAAAAAGAATATTAGCAAGCGCCACCATGATCATACCACTTTTAAAAAGTAAAAAGGTTTCGTAACTGAAGGTAGAAAAGGTGCTTAGACCGCCGCAGAAAGCAATTAATAGAAACCTAAGATTGGATTCGGTTTTGTTTTGAAAAGCGAAAATAGTCAGGGCGAACACCAGGCATGCGCTAAGGTTTGATAAAAAAGTTGCCCAGGGCAGAGAAGAACTCAGTTTCTGAAATCCCAGTCCAATGCCATACCTGGTAAGGCAACCTGCGCCTCCTCCAATAAAAACCAGGATCAAATGTATCATGCTTCTTTTTCCAAAAATAACGGAATTAATGGAACGGGCTTTAAGTTTTATTTCAACAGTGAATTATGTATATTCGTTGTTCCCTCCACTATGATAAACATTAGTTTAAAAAATAACGTTAATAATCCAACGCATGTTTTGGTTATAACAGAGAAGTTTGTTAATCAATTTGGTTTACCCGATAAGGTTAACGATTATTTTACATCTGAATTCAAACAGAAGGACAAAAAAGTACTTACCTACAATTATATTGGTAAATACGTATCGATAATTATTGTAGATCTAAAAAAGGAAAAGCACAGGCTTGACGAAGAATTACGCAGGCACGGCGCCGTTGTGGCCGATGGACTGAATGCTCATCGTGCCGGTGAGGTTTACATTTACAATCAGACACGGAACAGCACCTTGTCTCTTCCTGCAGCCGAAGGGATTGCCCTGGCAAACTACCAATTCCTGACACACAAAAAAGAAGACGAAAAGAAGATAAACACATTGAAGAATGTGATCCTTGCGAATACCAGAATCAACGAGGCAAGACTGTCAGAATTGAAAGCTGTTTGCGAAGCTACATTAATGGCCCGTGACCTCGTTAATGAACCTGTGAATTTTCTGAACGCCACAGATCTTGCAAATGCTTTTAAGCGCATGGGCAAACAGGCTGGCTTTAAAGTAGAAGTTTTTAATAAGGCGAAAATTACCGAGCAAAAGATGGGCGGATTGCTCGCTGTAAATGCAGGTAGTGTGGATGAACCAACGTTCAGTATCATGGAATACAAACCTGCCCGTCCAAAAAATAAAAAACCCTATGTACTGGTTGGCAAAGGTGTTGTGTATGATACCGGTGGATTAAGTTTGAAGCCTACGCCGAACAGCATGGATTACATGAAATGCGATATGGCTGGCGCTGCTGCGGTGGCCAGTGCAATGTACGCCATTGCAAAATCCAAACTAAACGTCCATGTGATTGCACTTGTGCCCGCTACTGATAACAGACCAGGGTTTAATGCATTTGCCCCGGGCGATATTATTACTATGATGGATGGAAGCACCGTTGAAATGCTTAATTCAGATGCTGAAGGACGAATGATACTGGCAGATGCTTTACACTATGCCAAGCGTTACAAACCCGAACTGGTTATAGACATTGCAACACTTACAGGAGCTGCAATGGCAGCCATTGGTACACAAGGCATCGTTGGAATGGGAACCGCTCCCGACAGATTTAAAAAGAGACTCATTGATAGCGGAAATAATGTCCACGAAAGAATTGCCGAGTTTCCTTTTTGGGATGACTATGCTGACCTTTTAAAAAGTGAGATCGCTGATCAGAAAAACATGGGCGGCCCTTACGCAGGCGCAATTACAGCTGGAAAATTCCTTTCCAGATATACCAACTATCCATATTATCACCTGGATATTGCGGGGCCATCATTCCTTCACGCCAAAGACAGCTATCGTGTAAAAGGTGCAACTGGCGTGGGTGTGAGGTTATTTTATGACTTTATAAAGAATTTGTAGAAATGAAAAAAAACTGGCTGACCGGCTTTTTGATTGTTGTATTTGCGCTATCTGGATTTTCGCAGAATGATAAACAAAGCCTGTACCTTGTTCACGTGGAGTCTGGAAAAAACTTCAGGCAAAAAATTTACGCGTATCATTTTCTTAACGGCAGCTTTACTGGTCGTGATGAAGTGATGATTGTGGAAGGAAAGAGGGAAGGAAAGGACTATATACGTACAGATCTTGGAACCAGTACTGTTTACGATAACCGATACCTGATTACCGGCATAGGCAACATTATTGATCTGAAAGAAAAAAAGGTGTTGTTTGATGGCCGGGCAGGCTTATTGCGTTGCTCGAACGATAGTGCTATTTTTTATACAAACGATGTATTCAGGGGTAAGTTCTATTCTGTTTATGACTTTAAGAACAAACAATATAAACAAGTAAAAGATCTGCTTTTTAAGCCTAAGCTTGGTCGCGATGTTGAATACGATAAAACGACGACACCTTTCAAGATCTTGTATTATCCACAAGGTAAGCCAAAGATCGTTTTAACGGATAATGCTGGTTACGGACAACAAGGCACAAAAGATAATTCCGTGCCCGATCCGTTGATGTTTTGGCTGGACAATGACAATTTTGTGTACACAAATTTTAATAAGGAAAATACTGAGTTGAGTATCATAAAAATAAATGTGGATACAAAAGCAGCCACAGAAATTGGTAGGCTCTCGATCAGCAAAGAACTTGTGCCTGCGAGCTGGGCAAAAGTTACCAAGGACCAGCTTCTGATGCGATTGGGGAACAGGCAAATTCTTATTGACTTAGCGGCTAATACTGTTACACTACTTGAATTTTCGAGGCCGGACCAGGGTTTTTCTTATGCATGTAAATCGGACCCGAAAGGCAGGGCCTTAAAATTGAACGGAAAGGACGTAGGCAAGTTTCATTTTGAAGCAAAAAATTTTGCTGCAGGTACAAATATTGCTGCCTTTGTTAAAGAACTGATGATTGGTACCGACAGTTACCAACAAGGTCTTATGGCATGGAACAACACCAAACAAACCTGGGAGCCCGTGGAAGCGGACGAGGTTCTTACCGTGATTGGCTGGCTGAAGGACTAAGATCCTTCTCTTTTCAGGACTAAATCTGTATATTTGACGCATTAAAGGTTCCTATTAATTTAGGATCAAAAGGGGAAGCCGGTGAAAATCCGGGACTGTGCCCGCAACTGTGAGCTTCGTTTTTGAAGTAAGTCAGAATGCCTGCCTTTAATAACATCATATCTTCGGGGAGAAGGATTGAGATGTTGATGTATCTCCCACCCGAACTGGATCAATTTATGAGTGACGTGAAAAAGGAAGAAGGAAACGCTATTTGCGTAAGGTGCCAGACAAGTATCACTTGCCTCCCTAATGATATCAGTCGTTGTGATTGCAATAAAGTAACCCTCACTACGGAGGAGTATAGATATATTAACTCTCAATACCAGAACTGCGTGTGTAACAAATGTCTCGAAGACCTTAAATCCGAATATCATTCCAAACATCATTTCAACCGACCGGACAATTCCATTTTCAGAAAATACAGCTTTCTGGGGTCGATGTTGTTCCTTTCTGTGAAAAGTCTTTTCGCGCAGACTTATGCCCCAGGCGTTGGCCAGGCGGGAACAACAGCTATGCATAAAGACAGCTCTTCATTTGTCAATTGGGCTTCCGGTTGTACGGCAAACCATGGATACCAGGATATTTCAAATCAATCCCTGGGCTACACTTCTGTGGGCGATGGAAGCATGGCTACAGGTAAAGCGCAAACAAATGCAGTGGTTAGCCTGGGTGACGGTGGCTCGGCCACTTGTACCTTTGAAAAACCAATTATAAACGGACCAGGATTCGATTTTGCGGTATTTGAAAATTCGTTTGATGATACTTTTCTCGAACTGGCTTTTGTGGAAGTGAGCAGTGACGGGCACAATTTTTTCAGATTCCCGTCCCATTCTTTAACAGACACTGTTGTTCAAACAAGTAGTTTTGGAAGCACTGACCCCACGAAAATCAACAATCTAGCGGGAAAGTATCGAGGTGGTTATGGTACTCCATTCGACCTCCAGGATTTATCAGGTGTTTCAGGTCTGGATCTGAATAATATAACGCATGTTAAGATTATAGATGTTGTGGGTTCAATAAACAGAGCTTATGCCAGTTTCGACAGTTACGGAAGAAAGATAAATGATCCCTGGCCAACAGCTTTCCCCCAGGGCGGATTTGATCTTGATGCGGTAGGAGTAATTCACGAAAGTACAGTGAGTGGAATACATGAAGAAAAGAACGCTCCTTATGTAAGTTTTTGGCCAAATCCAGCATCTAAAGGCAGTACAATTGTGATAAAATCCTTTGATGAGATTACAAAAGCTGAACTTTACGACACTCTGGGTCGCGCTGTTCTATGTATCAATTCCAACGAGATTGACACCGATGAGCTTGCTGCCGGCACGTATTTGCTTAAGCTCAGCATCAAGTCCTCTTCTGTTGTAAAACGCATTGTGATCCTCTAATTACTGTCCATCCAA
This sequence comes from Bacteroidia bacterium, assembly GCA_016788025.1. Lineage (GTDB taxonomy): Bacteria > Bacteroidota > Bacteroidia > B-17B0 > Aurantibacillaceae > Aurantibacillus. Next base: position 6,454 of record JAEUTM010000198.1, on the reverse strand, counting down.
TTGCTTTCGGGATAAATTTTAATTTTATCTTTGCGTCAATGGCTGATACTATAGAAATTATTAAAGACAAGATTAAGGAGGTAGCTTTTAAAAAAGTTGGAGATACCGACGAATTGATTAAATCAGGAATTCTCAGTTCTATCCTGGTTGTTGATCTTGCAACCATATTGGAAGAAGAATTTAGCGTATCTATTCCCTTCACCGAAATCACTCCCGAGAATTTCAGCAGCGCTGAGCTCATCAAAAAGTATATTGAAACCAAAACGAATTGACCCTCTTAAAGAAGATAGTCTTTTTTCACCTGGTTCCTATCGTTCTGGCCCTTCTCATTTCTGCTTTCCTCATCGGTAAAAAACCATTGACGATGCCCGAGCTTAGCGTGGTTCCTCAGGCAGTTAAGTCAATACGGTATATTAAGCATTTTGATCCATATCAATTAAATGACCAGGTTGCCTTTTCATCAGCGCTTTATCGTTCAGTGCCTGTGTTGATCGGATCCTCTGAACTAACGTCAAATCACCTAAAAGGACTCGCTCAGAATTTTTTTAATCCCGAAGTAACAAAAGAAACACAACTTCTGTCTTTTGGTCACGCCGGCTTCCAGAGTTTTGGTATTTTAACTGCACTTGCGGCTAATCGTGAACTTCTGAAAAATGCAAAACTAACGATCATACTTTCGCCAGGTTGGTTTGAGCAACAATATTGCAAAGGCACATCGCTTCATTCTTTTTTTGAATTTGCACCGCCAAACTATATCTACAAAATATTAAAAGACGATTCGCTTGATCCTGCTACCAGAAATCATATTGCTTCCTATATCCGAAGAAACTATGATAAGATTAGTAGACCCGATGAAGGATTGAGGCTTTTGGAAAAAGAAGAAAATTCGAAAATCATGCGAATCGCAAACAAGCCATTTGCGAGTTTTAACTCATTGGAGCTAAAAGAACGCGAAGAAACAGATCTTTATCTTCGTTCGCAGGAACTAATCGTAAAAACACTTCTTGATAAGCCAGCTTCCAAACATAAATTTAAGGCAGCTCATCAGAATTGGGATTCGTTAATGCAAAGCTCAAAAGAAGAGTTTGTAAAAATCAGCAGTAACAATAATGTTGCGGTGGAGAATAGCTATTACGATACCTGGCTGAAAAATAAACCGAAAAAGAAACTGGTAGCGGTTGACAAAGAAACGAACCAGGAATATAAAGATCTTGAAGTCTTGCTCTCGTTCTTAAGAACATCAGGGGCTGAGGTTTCCTTTGTGATCATGCCTTTAAATCCAAAAGCACATGAAGACCTGACTGTCCTTAATCCGATCATCAACGATGTTAGGAGCTTGTTGCAAAAAGAACAATTTAAATACCTGGATATGTTTGTAAGCAATGCTTCAGAATATGTGGACGGTACGCTGGAAGATATCATGCATCCTTATAATCTGGGATGGTACCAGATAGATAAATTTATTGTTGAACAGTATGCACATGGAAACTAAAACAAAGCACATCGGTACGTTTTTAAAGAACTTTTTTTTGTATACTATATTACTTGTAGGGGCATATTATCTCTACCATCACTATAATACAAATAATCGAAACATTCCACACACTGATTTTTCATTTGTGTACGCTCAATTTTAATGTTGCCATTTACAGACATAGACTTTTTTCTTTTTGCTGCAGGTTATGTGGCCCTGTTTTGGCTATTTAAATTTTTTGGCGCCAATAAATTTTATCCTGAGATAACTTTTGCTGTCACTCTTTTTTATCTTGTTTTCTATTTCAGCTACTGGATTGTTGCCATTCCATTTTGTGTTTTCACCTTTCTTTTTATACGCTTTATTGTTCCCTTAATAAATCACAGGCTTGTTTCGGCCACGATTATTGCCATCCCGATGATCCTGTTAAAACTGCATCTTAATCCACCTTTACTTTATTTCGCGGGCCTTTCTTTTGTTACGTTTCGCGCTATGCAGGTAAGTATCGACTACTCAAAAGAAGAAAGGCTCAATTTTATTCACTACTTCAACTTTCTGTTTTTTATTCCTTCCTTGTATATAGGTCCTTTGGACAGGTACAAACGTTTTACTGAAAATTCTAAAACTGCGTTTAAAAGCCTCACCCGGGACTTTATTTACAAAGGACTCGAAGAAATTCTCAAAGGATTTACCTATAAGTTTATTATAGCTGAATGGATCAGTCGTACTTTGCTAAGTGCCGAACCTTTCGAAACCCTTTCAGGTGGACAGATCGTGAGTGATATCTATACATATACTCTCTATTTGTTTTTTGATTTTGCAGGCTATTCTGCCATGGCTGTTGGAATGGCAAATCTGTTGGGCATAGATCTCCCTTTTAACTTTAACATGCCTTTTATTGCCCGGAATCCTTCCGATTTCTGGCAACGCTGGCACGCATCTTTAACCAATTGGCTCACGGATTATTTCTTCAAGCCTTTTTATAAATGGTTAAGTCAAAAGAAAGAATTAAAAAAGTACCCCATCACAAGACAAAACCTGGCCATATTTTTCACCTTCTTTTTAATGGCGGTGTGGAATGGCTTTGAACTAAATTTTATCCTGAGCGGCGTGGTTTATGGAATTTACAGTGTGGTTCACAACATTTACGCGATCGAATGTCGTAAAAAAGACAGGGATGTGTTTTTTGGAAATTTATCACCGACACTTGTAAAATATATCTCTATTTTTATCATGTTTAATTTAGTATGTATTGCCCTGTATATCTTCAGCGGCAGATGGATGTGATAAATGATGCTTTTCGATTTTAAATCAAATAAATTTATTCAGACGGAAGGTCTTACAGACCGTGAACTCATCGTTGGTTCCGATGAAATGTTCTCTGAAAAAAAGGTTTATGAAATTCATCTGACGCTAAAAGCTAAAATTCAGGACTTAGGTATCCCGTCCGGGCATCCTGTGTGTATTTATGGTGAAAAGGAAGCGCTGTTCCCGATAGTGATGATCACTTTGATGTCTTTGGATATTCCATACATTCCGATTGATGTGATTATGCCGGCGGGTAGGATAGAGAAGATCAAAGAGCAGACTTCAAGTCAGGTTTTGATTAATTGCAGCGAAAAGAACTGTGACGTTGATTTTGAAATTGTGATAAATAAAAAGCTTGATATAAAAATTAAAGATCAAAAGGAACTTAAAAGGATAATACCGCAGGATGATATTCTACGATACATTCTGTTTACTTCCGGAAGTACAGGTGTTCCCAAAGGTGTTCAGATTACCGCTAAGGCCCTGAATAGTTTTGCAGAATGGTATCTCAGCTGGCCGGGCATTAATAAAGATGCCGTATTGATGAATCAGGCGCCTTTTAGTTTTGATGTGTCGCTTTGTGATTTTATTGCAGCATTTGGTGCCGGAAGTAAAATAGTTCTGAATAACTATTCTATTCTTAAAAGCGGAAATCTTTTCCTGGAGCGACTAAAACAGCAAAAGGCGAACACGCTTATCTGCACACCTTCTTTTATCCAGATGTATCTTTCTGTTCCGGAGTTTAATTCAACTAATTTCCCCGAACTCAGGCAGGTTGTTTTTATGGGTGAAGAGCTGCATACTATAAATGTTAAGAAACTAAAAGCAGCTTTTCCATCTTTAAAAGTGGTAAATGCTTACGGACCTACTGAGGCAACGGTTGTTGTAACCTATGTCGAACTTACTGACAAGGTTTTGAGCGATTACGCTAAATCATTACCAATAGGCTATTGCAGGCCTGGTGGTGAAATGCTGGTATTGGACGCTGATGACGAAAGTGGAGTAGGGGAGTTGGGAATTGTTGGTCAAAATTTGTCTATAGGTTATCTAAACGACGAAGAAAAAACGAATAAAGCTTTTATTCAATACCAGGGCAAACGCGTTTATAAAACCGGAGATGTTGGTTATATCAAAAATGATCTGATCTTCTATATGGGTCGTAATGACAGCCAGGTAAAATTAAATGGTTACCGCATTGAACTTGATGAAATTGGAAACGTGTTACTGTCACATCCTGCCATTAAAAATGCCGTTGTCGTTCCCCTTACAAATAAGAACGTTACCAAGAAGATCATTAGTTTTATTGTTCTTAAAGAAAACAATTCAAAGGATATCAGTGAAGATCTGAAAGCTTACCTGCTTCAACACTTGCCATCATACATGATCCCCTCGGAGTTTATTGTGAAAGATAATTTTCCAATGAACTCGAATTATAAAACGGATAAGAAGGCGCTGTTGGAGGAGTATTTGAATGGGTGATTTTGATTTTTTTTTGCTTTTTCAACACAGAGGGACAGAGAAAGTGGAGAACACAGAGTAAATAAGTTGGCAGTAAGCAGTTGCAGTAGCAAACCACTTAGGCACTAAGCTTGCGCCGGAGCTCCTTGTTTCGCCGTCCGCGTGTCGCCATAGCTTCAGCGGAGGAGCAAGCGGCTTCGCGAAGGCAAGTCAGCGTAGGAGCAAAGAACACTAAGTTGCACTCAGGAATTTCGCAATGGTTTTAATTATCTAACCAGCACAAGCTTCTGTTTAGCCACAACTTTAAAGTTTTTTACCAGAGAAACAAAATAAATACCCGGAGAATAATTTGTTAAGATAAAGTTTCTATGGTTTTGGAATCTACTTCTGCGCCGTTTTATAGAAATATAGCGCTACAAAAGAAAAAGCAATGTTGGGGATCCAGACACCCAGTAATGGACTGGCAAAGCCTGTGGTGGCTATTGTAATAAACACATATTGCAGCATTACATAAATGCAACTTAGTACCAAACCAAAAGCGATCTGTAAGCCCACGCCGCCGCGTACCTTACGGGAGGAGATACAAACACCTATGATCGTGAGAATGAAAGTGGCGAAAGGGAAAGAAGTGCGTTTATAAAGCTCAACCTCATAAGCGGCAATACGACTGGAACCCTTTGCCTTTTCACGGGCAATGTATTCCTTCATTTCAAAATAAGATTTGGTTTCAATCTTACTTTCATCCCGCCACATATCTATAGGATGAAAGGCTAACTTCATTTTCTTTTCCGGATAGAATTTTTTGACCTGTTTGTAAATTGGTTTTTGATTTTTAATTGTATCCAGCCTGTTTTGTACGATCAGAATACGTTCGTGGGCATTGATAAAGATCCACTCTGAGCTTGCGGTGTCCCAAACCATTTTTTCAGCAGAAAGAAAATAAGTCTGTTTATTGTTTACCACGTCTTCCACGCTCACTCTAAAACCTGTATTGATGCGGTTCTCGTAGCTTTCGATGTATAACAAACGATTAGACCCAATTTTGATATGGATATTCTGATCGGAGTTGTTGTAGTTTTCATTGATCCATTTGTCTTCAAATCCAATCTTAATTTTAAAGGCTTTTGGAAGAAAGAAGTGATTAAATATGAGTGAACCCAAAGAAAGTAATGCTGCACCGATAATGTATGGTCTTAAAATCCTATTAAAGCTGGTGCCGCTGCTGAGAATAGCGATAAATTCCGTTTGTTGGGCCATTTTGGAGGTCACAAAAATTACGGAGATAAAAGCAAAAAGCGGACTAAAGAAATTCCCATAATAAGGAATAAACATCAGATAATAATCGAAAATGATTTCTTTGATTGGGATATGGTTGCTCGTGAAGCTGGAGAGTTTGTCTTTAATGTCAAAAACAATAAAGATGAGCAGAATGAGTGTGATAGAAAGGAAAAATGCCGGAAGGAATTTCTTCAGAATGTATTTATCCAGTTTTTTTAGCATTTCCTAGAGGCGTTGCGCCATTTGTATTACCATTTTATTTTTCCACTCAGCAAAAGAACCATCGATAATTCTTTTACGGGCTTCTTTCACCAACCACAAATAGAAACCAAGATTGTGTACGCTGGCAATTTGTGCCGCAAGAAGCTCGTTACAGACTAAGAGGTGACGGAGATAGGCTTTTGTATATTGTTTGTCTGCAAAAGTAGTCCCGTTCTCATCCAACACAGAAAAATCGTTTTTCCATTTTTCGTTGCGGATGTTAATGATCCCGTTTTGTGTGAACAGAAGTCCGTGACGTGCATTACGTGTGGGCATCACACAGTCAAACATATCAATACCTAAAGCGATACTCTCAAGAATATTCACCGGTGTGCCAACGCCCATCAGGTATCTTGGTTTGTCTTTTGGAAGAATATTTGTTACAACTTCCGTCATGGCATACATATCTTCTGCCGGTTCACCAACGCTCAGCCCGCCTATAGCATTTCCAAAACAGTTTTTAGAGGCAATGTATTCTGCAGACTGGATCCGAAGATTCTTGTAAACGCTTCCCTGAACAATCGGAAAAAGCACTTGCTCGTAACCGTATTTTGGCTGCGTTTCTGAGACTCTTGCGATACAACGATCCAGCCAGCGATGGGTAAGCCCCAAAGAATTCTTGGCATACTTCTCATCGCATGGATATGGTGTACATTCGTCCAGGGCCATGATAAT
>JAEUTM010000152.1 GCA_016788025.1 Bacteroidia bacterium | reverse complement strand
CAATTAATTTAAACCGCGTTATTGGTCCTTCTTTTTCTTCTTTTGTTTCAAGGATGTTGTTTGCTTTATCAAAGCTCCAGCTGCCTTCTTTCACAACATGTCCATCGTTGGAAGCTATTTGATGACGGCTGCATTGGCCATTGGGTTTTATTTCAATGGCAGGCATGAACTCTTCGGCAGAAACTTGGGAACTACAGGGCCTGAAAGTCAGAACACCAGAAACAGAATCGTGTTCTGCAGGTGAGTCCGTCCAGCAGCCGTATAAAAGTTCTTCGTTGATTTTTACTTGTTGTGCAAATGACTTAAATGAAAAGAAGAACGCAAAACTAAAGAACAGGGATTTTAAAAGAAGAGAGTTTTTCATATTAACTAAGTTAAGACTTTCTCTCACTTACGGTTTAGTTTTTTGCCACAAAAAAACGGCTCTCAATAATGCCGCTCCACCGCAAGCCGCGGCGCACAAAAAAACAGCGATATCGTTGTCGCGCCAGCGGCCGATAAGAAAACCAACAACTGCTCCAATCAAGGAGGCAATCATCACATCCTTCAGGGGCCTGGTATTGAATTTTGAGAATGTTGTTTTCATTTGAATTTTTCTTCAAAATTAAACCAGGACAAAGCCACTTGCCTTAATTTTTGATGAACGGTTGAATGGGCTGGCTTTTTGGGGTTTTACGTTTCTTATTTTAGGTCCAAAATTCAAATTGGCGGTTGAAACTGCTAACTGTCACTGTCCACCGGCAACCGGTTGCGCTGGTATAACTTTTGAGGGAGTTTTCTGTAAATAGTCAAAGACGTTACAGGTATGCTTAAGAAGAAGGTGGCAAAAAGGCTCTTAATTGGCCTCGGAGTGCTCGTGGGCCTCTTTTTACTGCTGTTGATTTGTTTGTCTCCGATCCTGGAATACTGGGTGGAAAAAAATGACGAAAAATGGATCGGCAGGCAGGTCGAGATTGGTTGGGTTTACGCCAATCCATTTACAGGGAATGTGTATATCAGCGATGTTAAGTTTTACGAATACAAAAGCGATACTGTTTGCCTGAAGGTTGAGGCCATTACTGGGCGCTTCCATCTTTTAACCTTGCTCAGAACTAAGGAAATAATTGTGAGTAAAGTGAGCCTTCATAGACCAGTTGGTACAGTTATCCAATACTCCCAGGTTGATTTTAGCTTTTCTGACATTGTAGAAAAATTTTCTAAAAAACCCGGTGAAAAAAAAGAGAATAAGACCGGTCCAAAAACAAGATTCAGCATGCCGGATATTGAAATTAAGAATGGAACTTTTTATTTCCGCGAGTTAATGACACCGGTGAGTTATTTTGTAAAAGATGTAAATATTACTTCCACAGGTTACCGTTGGGATAGCGACACTATTGCAAACACTTTTGATTTTAATTCAGGATTGGGATCAGGCAAGTTTGAAGGAAACATTACGCTGAATTTAAAGACCCTTCTTTACCGCTCACACATGATCGTGCGCAGACTCGACCTCACGGTGATAGAACAATACCTGAGGGATCTTTCACGGAATGCCAAATTCAAAGCGCTTATTAACCTTGACATCACGGCCAACGGCAACATGAAGGATGGTCGTAACATTGATGCAGTAGGTGGTGTAGGTATTTATGATTTTCACATCGGTAAGACAGATTCCACGGACATTGCCTCCTTCCGAAAATTTGTGATTAAAATTGATCATCTCAATCCACGTAAACAAATTTACGAGATCGATTCCATGTCGCTCATGAATCCGTTTATCCGTTATGAAAGATATGATCATCTTGACAATGTGCAGGATCTTTTCGGAGAAAAAGGAGGAATGGTGAAAGACGCGGCGAGCTCGGCAAAATTTAACCTCGTGATCATGATCGCCGATTACATAAAACTTCTGACCCGTAATTTTTTTCGAAGCAGCTACAAGATCAATCGTGTGGGTATTTATAATGCCTGCTTGCAATATCACGATTATACATTGAATGAAAAATTCAAAATTGCTTTGGATCCCCTGACCATCTTTGCGGATTCGCTGGGGAGCAATAAAAGATGGGCCCGGATGCAATTGCAATCAGACATCAAACCCTACGGAAAGGTAAACCTAAATCTTAGTATCAACCCAAAAGACAGTTCCGATTTTGACCTCGAGTATAAATTAAAAAGACTTAATGCCGCTTTATTTAATCCCTACCTCCTGGCTTATACTTCTTTTCCGCTTGACAGAGGAAGTGTTGATGTTTGGGGCGACTGGCATGTGCAGAACGGAGATATTCTCAGCATCAATCATGTGCAGGTGCTTGACCCACGCATTGCTAAAAAAGTAAAAGCCAATGATAATAAATGGATCCCGGTTAAAGCTTTGATGTTCCTGGCACGGGGAAGCGGGAATGTTATTGATTATGATATTCCTATTACCGGCAATTTAAAGAAACCGGATTTTCATTTTAAGGATGTGGTTGTGGATGCTTTGCGGAACGCATTGGTTAAACCCGTAACCACCCCTTACCGCTACGAAGTAAAATATCTTGAGAATAGCATTGAAAAATCAATTGGCTTTAACTGGGAACCGGGGACAGCCTGTTTTATGGGTGACCAGGAATCTTACCTCGAACGCGTGGCAGATTTTCTTTCTGTGAATCCAGGTGCAAGCATAAAAGTCTTTCCAAACTATTATGAAGAAAAAGAACTGGAATATATAGCCCTGTATGAAGGCAAGAAAAAATACTTTCTGCTAAGTGAAAAGAAGAATGAAGAAGATTTTTCGCGACAGGATTCTATTGGTGTCGTAAAAATGTCGCCAAAAGATTCTTTATTTAATTTGTTTATGCGGCGGCATTTAAAGGACACTGTGGCACCTACCACCCAGCAATTATCTGTTGCCTTTGTAGGTTCAGAGCTCGTCAGGAAAAAATACAATGCACTAAGGGAAGCCAGGAAACAAAAATTCCTTTCTTATTTTGGGAAAGAAGGGGTTGCCGACCGTTTATATTTCGAAAAAGCGACAAGCCAGGTACCATATAATGGATTTTCTTACTACCAGCTTTCTTACAATGGAGCTATTCCCGAAAGTATGAAACAGGCTTACCGGGAATTGCAGGAATATGATGGCCTCCAACCTCGTAAAGAACTCAAAAGGAAAAGAGACAAAAGGAGAAGATTTTTTAATGCAAGAGGTAAACGAGATTAGCTTTAGAATCTACATAAATCTCTTTTCTTAGTTCCAGCCTCTAACTTCTAACTTCTAACTTCTAACCTCTAACCTCTAACTTCTAACCTCTAACTTCCAACCTCTAACCTCTAACCTCTAACTTCTAACCTCTAACCTCTAACCTCTAACTTCTAACCTCTAACTTCCAACCTCCAACCTCTACCCTCTCACTTCTAAAATCCCACTTTCTTATATCCTCACTCCTGCAAAACAAATATCATCAACTTGTTCCAGGTTGCCTTTCCATTTTTCTATATTGTGGGCGATAAGTTCTCTCTGGAGCTCCATTGGTTTTTTATAGATGGATAGAAGAAATTCTTTAAGGCGTTTCTGCATGTATTTCTTTGCTTTCTCTCCTCCAAACTGATCGGCATAACCGTCTGTGAAAAGATAAAAACAATCTCCTTTCTCAAGGTTCAATATGTGTGTTTTAAAAGGCTGGGGGTTGCTGGTTCTGCCTACCGGTTGTTTGTTCGCTTTAATCTCGGTGATTTCACCGGTGTTGTTGATCAACCACAGTGGGTTATTTGCACCCGCCCATTTTAATGTACGTTTATCGGCGCTAATATGGCACAAAGAGATATCCATACCATCCATTACATTCGTCCCCGGTTTCTGGAAACAGTCGGTGATGATTTCCCTGGTTTTGTTTAGAATTAATCCCGGATCAGCCAGTTTAAATTCCTTCACAGCAAGATTCAGTGCATTTGTACACACTACGCTTACCATAGCTCCTGGTACCCCGTGACCTGTAGCATCTGCGGCGGCAAACAGAACGGAGCCGTCGGGCTGTGGGTCTATCCAATAAAAATCACCCGCTACAATGTCTTTTGGTTTATAGAATACAAAACTTTCTTCCAGGTGGGTCTTCACCGTGTTCATCGGAGGAAGAATGGCATCCTGTATGTATTTTGCATATTCAATAGAATCAACAATTTGTTTGTTCCTATGCTCCAGAATAACATTCTGCAAAGAAAGTTTATCCTGGAAAAGGGCATTCTGCTTCACGAAGGAAGAAAAAAACATAATGCTGAACATAAAAATGGTGAAGTAATTGAAATAACCATAGTATTTAAGTACCCGGGCAACTTCGTCTGTAACCGTAACCAGTCCCGGTTTGTTTTGCAGGTAAAATAACATAAAGAAAAAGGAACCGAGAGCCACTGTGATCGTGAAGTTTCTGAGCGTGACATGGTTTGTAAGCAGAATGAGGGCAGTCATACAGGTGCACAGATGAAAAAAGTGAAAATTGGTGCTGAGTCCAAATTGCAGGCTCATGATGTCAAGAAGTAAGGTCATGGAAAAGATAAGTGTACCGAACCCGAGAACATGTTTTTTCTTTGATTGCAGGAAGATCGAAAGTGCACAAATGCCAACAACACACAACGATGTAAAGACGATCAGCCACATTTTAAAATAAATATAGACCGGGATATTTGGTACGCTTACAACCAGAGCGAAGATGGCGATGAAATTGGCTAATTTTATCCTCCTTTTAAGGCTTTCTTCGTATTCTTCTGAAATGCCACTATTTAATAATTGTTTAAGCATGGTAATGTGTATATGAGTTTTTGTGTGTCTAGTTTTCAACAGCGGCTAATTCCGGTAGAATATGATTTTCTTTGTGGCTGCGATTACCACTGGTATTGTAAAGTTCTCTTTTTATGTAACTGGTGTATTTTTTGTCGTAAGAGAAAGTCTGTTCCTCATGATCGAAACGGATGATGGCAATAGGAAAGTCTATAATATCTTCGTTCATACGTTTCCTCACCGCTTCGCTGATCAAGGTTGTTTCGAACATAAACCTGTACAGACCAAAATTTTCACTTTGACCTTCCATGTCGGTGTCGATGGATATTATTTTGTTGATGTAACCTTTTTTCTGGATCCTGATACCATAACGCGAATTCTTATGCAGGATAAATTTGAATTGTTTTTTTCCTTCTTTCAGTACAACACTTTGTACGATCTCATTTGCTTCGATCAGGTCAACAACACATTCTCCATAAAGATCATCATCATTGTTTAAGATCTTGCCTTCTATTTGCAGGCAGTCTAAAGAGTCTATTTTTTTAAAGGGGTTTGACCTGTTCGCATTGGCTGCGAAGTAGATCAGGAAGAGTGATATTAAAAGCGAAGTTTTCATAGTCTGTGGTTTTTATGTGTCAGGTTTCTGGTTCAAAATTACTTCGACTAATGCCCGGATTATTTTCTGTCTGAAAACGATTGTTTCATATGTAAGGAATTTCACAAATCCGTATAATGTGAGGTTGTTAAAATCCGCCCAAAAGACAGGAATTAAAAATAAAAGGCGACCCGTGGCCGCCCTTTAACAAATTATTTTATAGCGTAATATAAATCTCAGTCTTCTACAGAAATTATGTCGTAGCGACGAAGACTGGAAGAAATGAGAACCGGGGATACAAGTGACTTTTTGTCCGCCAGGTTTACCATGTCGTAGTTTACTTCATCGATAATAAGGTTTTCTCCATTCAAATTGACA
>JAEUTM010000142.1 GCA_016788025.1 Bacteroidia bacterium | reverse complement strand
GCACTCCCAACGTAATAATCCCAGAAAGCACCAACGCCTTCTATATATTCATCGTAGTAGCGATTTGCTTCAAAGCTACAGTAGACGCTGTTATTAGCTGGTTCTTTAGAAATTTCACGGACATTAAAGCTGCAATTAGTGACAAAACTCGTATCCGAAATGTCCGTACATGTATCTACTGTGAAATTGTAGTATTGTGTGATCGAACTGTCGAGATTAATAACGTTCAAATTTTCGTTGCTTATTAAAACGTCCCAGGGATAGGGATAGGTTGGTGACCGTGACACATGGTACTTTGTGTATTGATAAGAAATGGAACTCGAATCGGACGAATAATTTTTAGCTGTAAATACCTGATATATGAGTTCTTCAGGGGGGTCATTTTGGCCGAACATTGTGTATTCCCTATAACCTGTAACAATAGTATCACTTATATCATAGTTATAAACGCTTCCGTAGGTAAAATTCTGGGAATTTGAAAATACTGGAACAAATAAAATACTGGAAAGTAAAAATCTCTTCATGCGTTATAAATTAGATGACATATTAGGTTAAATCTAAAATTTTACTGTTTCGTAATTTTTCTTACGGCTCTTAGTTGACCTTCCTGCCAGATCTCCAGGAAATAAATTCCACTTTGGATGTTTTGAATATTTATTTCTGATTCTGAAGAAATTAATTTTTCACCCGAACGATAAATCAGATTTCCCGGCAAGTCTTTTATTTCTATGGAATATCCTTTCCCGGCCACCTCTGTTTGAAGTTCAAGATTTAATTTATCGTTGGAAGGATTAGGATAGATTTTTATGGAGATGTTCTTTTTTTCCCATTCTCTTATGCCATTCGGTAATGGGCCAACCATTCCGCCACAGGATTTGCCGTTTACCTTGTGAGCGGCGACTAAATAAGTTTTATTGCCTTTATGAGCACTCCCAACGTAATAATCCCAGAAAGCACCAACGCCTTCTATATATTCATCGTAGTAGCGATTTGCTTCAAAGCTACAGGCGAGGTTATTATTAGCCGGTCCTTCATGAATTTCGCGGACATTAAAGCCACAATTATCTACAGAATTGATATCAGAAGTTTTCATACATGTATCCCCCGGGAAAACGTAGACATGCGTGATGTGACTGTCTAGATTAGCAACATTAAAACTTTCGTTACTTATAAACACACTTGCATCATAGGGATAGGTAGGCTGTCGTAAAACATGATGCTTTATGAACTGATAAGAAATGGAACTTGAATCGGACGAATAATTTTTAGCCGTAAACACCCTATAGGTAAATTCAGGAGGTGGATCGTTAGTACCATACATTGTGTATTCCTGATAGGCGGTGACAATAGTATCACCTACGTCATAATTATAAACACTTCCATACGTAAAATTCTGGGCCTGCAGAAATTGTGAAATGGATAAAATAATAAAAAGTAAAATTTTCTTCATGCGTGTAATTTAAGCTGCTTTAAAAATTAAGAAACGTTCGGGTGCGTATCTTAAAGGTAATAAAACTAAGTAGATTTTACCTTCGGGATTTGTAAGCGGGAGCTTTTAGTTTATAATTGACTGAAATCAGCCAGCATTTGACCGGTTTCTGGATTTTTCGGAGGGTTCGCATTTGAAAATGGACATAATCAAAGCTGTAAATGGAAAATCGATTGTCTCCGGCAGAACGTTTTTGTTTTAAGCTTATTCGCAAAAAACAAGTTTTTATTCAATCGCTCAAAACAAAAAATCCACCCAAGGGTGGACTTTTGCATTTTCTGTGCCCGCAGGGAGACTCGAACTCCCAAGGTAATTACACCAACGGCTTCTGAGACCGCAACGTTTGCCAATTTCGCCATGCGGGCGGGATGCCAAAGATACTATAAGTTTAAGACGTGCAAAAATAAAAAAGCCCGGTAAAAACCGGGCTTGTGCGGATGAAGGGTCCCGATAGCAATCGGGACGAACCCCCACGCCTCGCGGCGCCAGATCCTACCCCGATATCTATCGGGGCTGGTGCGCAGGGGCTATTGATTGTACATTAATTTGAGTTTCTCAATAATTTCAGGATGTTTATTGAGATTGACGATATACTTAGCACTTTTCATGCGTTTAATATGCTTTTCTATTTTTCTGGCCTGTTCGTAAAATAGATTATCTATCACTAAATATTCTTCCCAGTCAGAAGCTTTTGCGGTAAAACCAGTGGGATCCTTTATTTTTTGGTGTTCAATAAACCTTTTGTCAAAATCAAGACAGCTGCCCGTATAGAAGCGATTAATGCTTTTAGAATATAGAATGTATAGATATGCCATAAAAAAAGCCCGGTAAAAAACCGGGCTTGTGCGGATGAAGGGACTCGAACCCCCACGCCTCGCGGCGCCAGATCCTACCCCGATAACTATCGGGGCTGGTGCGGCAGGGCTATTGAATGTACATTAATTTGAGTTTCTCAATAATTTCAGGATGTTTTTTGAGATTGGCGATATACTTAGCACTTTTCATGCGTTTAATATGCTTTTCCATTTTTCTGGCCTGTTCGTAATATAGATTATCTATCACTAAATATTCTTCCCAGTCAGAGGCTTTGGCAGTAAAACTAGTAGGATCCTTTATTTTTTGATGTTCAATAAACCTTTTGTCAAAATCAAGACAGCTGCCCGTGTAGAAGCGATTAATGCTGTTAGAATATAGAATATATAGATATGCCATAAAAAAAGCCCGGTAAAAAACCGGGCTTGTGCGGATGAAGGGACTCGAACCCCCACGCCTCGCGGCGCCAGATCCTAAGTCTGGTGCGGCTGCCAATTACGCCACATCCGCAGGATGCTGTTGCAAAGATACTAATAATTCAGGGGTCTCCCAAATTAAAGTTTCTCAGTGCTCCCACCTGGGCTCGAACCAGGGACCCTCAGATTATGAGTCTGATGCTCTAACCGGCTGAGCTATAGGAGCGGTTATATTTCAAATCAAACCGTTTTGATTTTAATCATTTAACCATTTGATTCAGAGTTTATTATCTATTTTCAAAGAAACGGATTGCAAAAATAGATAATTAGCCCATATTTGCAAAATAAATTGAAGGAAATTCAAAATATCATCTTCGACCTGGGCGGCGTTATTATTAACCTGGATCCACAGCTGACTATCCAGGAATTCAATAAGCTGAGCAAATTTCCATTCGAAGAGATTTACACTCAGGCACAACAGGACGAACTTTTTAATCAGTTTGACAAGGGACAGATTTCGGACTTTGATTTTTTCTCTACTCTTAGAAAGCGAATTGGATACGAAGGGCAGGAAATCGATCTTCTAAAGGCATGGAATGCAATGCTTCTCGATGTTCCCGAGGAACGCCTCGATATGCTGGTTGAAATGAAACAACGGTACAATACTTTTCTTTTAAGCAACACCTGCGAGCCTCATATCACAGCGTTTGAACATCATTTGTACCTTGACCATGGGGTAAAGAATTTTAATGATTATTTTAATAAGGTTTATTATTCGTGTCGCATGGGAATGCGTAAACCCGACAAAGAAATTTTTGAAAAGGTACTAAAGGAAAATAATCTGAATCCTGAAGAGACTGTTTTTATTGATGATTCCGTTCAACATGTAAAGGGGGCCGGTGAATGTGGCATCAATGCATATTTGCTTCCAAAGAATATGGAGGTTGAAACACTTCTGAAGGAGCTTAAGCTTTTATAAATTTCAAAACACTTTCAAAAAACTCTTTGGGTTTTTCAGCGTGCACCCAATGACCCGATCCAGCAATGCTTTCAAAAGTGCTGTCGGGAAAACGTTGTTTGTAGTCTTCCAC
>JAEUTM010000141.1 GCA_016788025.1 Bacteroidia bacterium | reverse complement strand
CTGGAAGACTGTATTGATGTTGAAAATCCGGTTCGGTTTATAGATGCCTTTGTCGACAAGTTGGATCTTTTCAAGCTCGGGTTTAAGATCAACACGCTCAAGTCAGAAGGTCGTCCGGCATTCCCGGGTGGTCTTTTCCTTAAGATTTATTTGTATGGCTATCTCAATGGCATCCGCTCAACCCGGAAGCTTGAAAGAGAGTGTGCAAGGAACCTGGAAATGCAATGGTTATGTGGAAAGCTCAGGCCTAACTATCATAGCATAGCTGATTTCAGAAAAATTAATCCTGAGGCCCTGCGTAATACCTTCAAACTTTTTGTTACGTTTCTGCGGGAGGCAGATCTTATTGGTGGAGAGCTCATTGCCATTGATGGTACCAAATCGCGTGCCCATAACAGCAAAAAGAATAACTACAATCAAAAAAAAGTCGACCGGCACCTTAAATACATAGAAGACAAAACCAATGAATACCTCAAAGAACTGGATCGTACGGATGCGGATGAAAAGTACACCGAGAAGATCAAAGGAATACAGGAAAAGATATTGAAGCTCAAAGAGAAAGAGATCAAGTACCATAACATAGCTGCACAGCTGGAGCAAACCGGACAACCACAGGTAAGTACCACCGATCCCGATGCCAGAGCCCTGCTTATTCACGGTCAGGTGGTTGAAGTGAGTTATAATACCCAGGCGGCAGTTGATGAAAAGCATAAGCTGGTAGTGGCCACTCACACCATTAATCGCAACGACCGAAATGCTTTTTACAATGTTGTAAAAGAAGTCCAGGAAAATCTCAATAAAAAAGACTTTACCGCTCTGGCCGACAAAGGATACAATAATGCCAGGGAAATTGATAATGCTCTAAAAGCCGGGGTAAACACCATTGTAGCGCAGCAGGAAATATCAAACAGCAATGAAAAAGGAACAACACCAGACTACCTGGTAACAAAGTTCACATACAACAACCAGGATGATACCTATACCTGTCCTGCAGACCAGACACTTAAAAGCACAGGCACCTGGCACACCAAAAAACGGAATGAAGACTTTTACTACAAGTTTAAAAAATACCGAACGCCTGCCTGCAAAACCTGCCCTGTAAAACATTTATGTACTGCCCGTCCCGAAGGAAGAGAAGTTGAGCGCAGCGAGTATGCCGCATCCACAGACATAAATGCACGCAACTACACTCAACATTATGATCAATATCGTAAGAGACAGGAGCTCAATGAACATGTGTTTGGCACCATTAAACGCGTATGGAACTATTATTACACAAATCTGAAAGGACTCAAAAAAGTAAACGGTGAAATGAGTCTGATATTAACAGTTTACAATATGAAACGAACAATTAACATACTAGGTTTTGATAAACTCATGGAGAAACTACGTTCCTGGAGGCCGAAATACAAAAAATCATGGGGTTATAAACACTTAGTCAACAATTTGCGAGCCGTTAGAAGCTTTTTAGAGACCGATTTGAAATTTTCATTCTAAAATCTGACAACAAAAAAACCGCTCTTATTCATCCCTAAACACCTTACAAAAGAAAATACTGCCCAAAATAAAAGGGTACGGAGGTTTTTTCACAACCTGACG
>JAEUTM010000122.1 GCA_016788025.1 Bacteroidia bacterium | reverse complement strand
GTTAAATGCATTTCCCCCTGGTTTTTGAGCAACAGCGTATCCGGCACTGCGGGCCAGGCGGTTACAATCTCCTTCTACAAAGTTCTCGAAGCTATAATTAGGGTTTAACTGAGACTCAACCTGCACCTTTTTAAGTCCTGGAATAACAAAAGGGTTTTTAATCGGATTGTTCGCATTGCCAATGTCAATAGGCATAGCAACAGAAGGATTCTTAAGGTTGGTATTGATGTTAGGGAGTTTGAAAGTGATAGGCGTTTCTGTTTTACCAGAAGCGTTGTCCATTATAATATTGTATTCTAAACGACCTTCAGCGCCTAGTTCTTTTTTAATTACTTTTTTAATAAGGGTAATATAATGCTCTTCAATCCATTCATAAAAAAACTGAGAAGGAACCTGGATAGTTAAAACGCTGTTATTAATTTTAATCGGTTTAATCGGGTCGAACCATGTTTTAAAATTCTGCGGACTTACATTATCTTTTATAATTTCTAGGCAACCATTCCAAACTTGCTCAGCAGTTTTTTCCTTCATCATAATTGAATAAAAAGTTTTAAATATTGTGTTGTTATCAGTAATTAACCCGAATGTGTTTGTAAATATAACGCGATTATTTGTGTTTGCAATAGGCAAGCCGAAAAAATAATTTGGGAATATTTTTTGGGGACACTTGCAATTGTAGTTTTTTTTATTAAACCGTTTTAAATTTTGAATTGCGATGTATTTTGTAAAAGTATTTTTAGTATAGCTTGAAATTTTTTGAAAAACGATATTTCCGGATTCATGAGTATTTACAGGCAATTCAGAGATCATAGGAAAATAATTTTGTTCCACCAAAAAAAATCCACCAAAAAAAAATTAACTGGTCTGAGCATTCCACATAAAACCTGTCTGATTAAGTAGTCTAAAAAACAAAGCAAATTTTAGACAGAATAAAAACCCAATAATAAACTAAGTACATTTACAAAAACTGAATTAAAAAATGATCAGAGCAGAAACAAAAATAAGAGTGCGTTACGGAGAAACCGATCAAATGGGTTATGCTTATTATGGTATTTATGCCCAATACTATGAAGTGGGTAGGGTAGAAGCAATAAGGAAGCTCGGTTTTAGTTATAAAGAGGTTGAACAACGTGGTATTTTTCTGCCTGTAATAGATTTCAGCGTTAATTACCGCAAGCCTGCCTACTATGACGATGAGCTTACCATTATAACCTCAATAAAGGAACTCCCCAGGGGCGTAAGAATTCCGTTTGAATATGAATGTTACAATTCCGCAAACGAATTGCTAAATACCGGTAAAGTAACTTTGGCCAGCGTTGATAAAAATACCGGGAAGCTTTGCCAGATGCCGGATTGGCTCGTTCAGGCTTTTACCCCATTTTTCAGCAAATAATGGGCAAAATTTACTAATTTCGCACATCCAAAACGAGCCAATGATTTCAACAAAAAAAATACAAATGGTTGACCTGAAAGGTCAGTATGAGAAAATAAAAAAAGAAGTGGATGCGGGAATTAGTGAGGTGATAAACTCAACAGCCTTTATTAATGGCCCGGCTGTTAAAGAGTTTCAGGCTGATCTTGAAAAATACCTTTCCGTAAAGCACGTGATACCATGTGCAAATGGCACTGATGCGCTCCAGATTGCAATGATGGCGCTTGGTTTAAAACCTGGGGATGAAGTGATTACCGCAAGTTTTACATATGTTGCTACGGCGGAAGTAATAGGCCTATTGGGACTTACGCCAGTTCTGGTGGATGTAGATCCTGATACCTTTAATATAGATGTAGACGCCATAGAAAAAAATATTACGCCAAAAACAAAGGCAATTGTTCCGGTTCATTTGTTTGGACAGTGCGCTAATATGGAGCGTATCATGGCTATAGCTAAAAAACACAACATTTTTGTAATTGAAGACGTTGCACAGGCCATTGGGAGTGATTACTTTTTCAGCGATGGAAAAAAAGCCAAAGCAGGAACGATTGGAACGATTGGCTGTACGTCATTTTTTCCAAGCAAGAACCTGGGCTGTTATGGGGATGGAGGGGCCATTTATACCAATGACGATACTCTTGCGGCAAAGATGAGAATGGTGGCACATCATGGTCAGAGCATTCAATATCATC
>JAEUTM010000114.1 GCA_016788025.1 Bacteroidia bacterium | reverse complement strand
GAACCCAGGACCCCTACATTAAAAGTGTAATGCTCTACCGGCTGAGCTACAGAATCATCCTCGATTTTTCAGAGCTAAATCCTCCAAATCGGGGTGCAAATATAGTAGACTTTTATTCACTTTCAAAATTATTTTTAAAATTATTTTTTGGCCAAAACTTTACCGGGTTTCATACAATTTTTATTTTAGTCGTGCATGTCCACTAAACCTATGATAGACTTACTGAAAGGCTTCAGCAATCTGCCTTTCGGGGCCAGTAAAGAAGAGGCTGTAAAGGTCTTTGGTGAACCCGAGGAGATCCAGAATTTAAGCGACAATATTCTTAACAATAATTCACTTGTTTATCATTATTGGGATCAGGGGTTTTCGTTGTTTTTCAGCACTGGAACTAACCAACTATTCTGTAGCGCTGAAATTGATAACAGAGACACCATTCTTTTTGGTCTGAAACTGTTCTCTCTAAAAGAGAAAGAAATCATAGAACTCATGCAAAAAAATGGATTCGATATGAGTGATTCAGAAGTACATAATTGGGGTGAAAAAAGAATAAGTTTTGATGAGGCTGGTTTGGACTGCTACCTGGAAAACAACAAACTCGTTTCCATAAATATTGGGATGCTGGATAAGGATAATAATTTCTTTTATTTTCCAAACTAGAATAACCCTGCCGATTTTCGTTTTAATACCCCCTGACCTAGTCTTACTCAATCTGACAAGTCATTCAATCAATTTCAGGTTTATTGACGTGAGGCAACTGTATTTTTGATTTTAATTGCATCGATCGGGATTTTTGGCGCATTTTTTGTTACCCCTTATGTAAATCCTTTTTCTTTAACCAATTCCGTTCTGTCCTCGATTTGTTCAACCCAACACTAAAATTGAGATCTCATGGCCAAACCAATGATCACTACCCTCAGCTACAAACAACTCTACCTAGTTTCGTTTATTGAGGGTGGCGTTGTAATGGTGACGGAAATTGCAGGGGCGAAAATGCTTACACCTTATTTTGGAGCTTCATTGTACAGCTGGGCTTCAACCCTTTCTATTACCTTGCTTGCATTAATGAGTGGTTACTATTACGGTGGTTATGCTACCACAAAACCCTGGTATAATTCGGCCGACAAAATACTCTGGGTTTTCCTGATCAGTGGGTTGTCGGTAGCCATTATGCCAATGCTTGGTTCGTTTATTATGCTAAAAACAATTGCCTTTTCATTTTTTACCGGACTGATCGTTTCGCAGTTGTTGTTTTTATTTATTCCCATTTTTCTCATGGGCATGATCAGTCCAATGATTATTTTCCAGGTAACTAAAAAAGCGGAACTGTCGGGCCGATCGGCCGGAAATATTTATGCCATCTCAACAAGCGGTGGCATTCTATTCACAATGTGTTTTGGCTTCTTAATTATTCCTGGTTATGGTATTAGTCTGCCGGTAAGAGTCCTCGGCATAGCAGTCACAGCCCTTGCATTCATTTTGTTGATTCGAAATAAAATGATTCGAAATAAAATAACGGTGGCATTCATTTTATTAGTCCTCGCTATCCTCAGTCTAAATCACTATAAGCCAAGGGACTTTCCTCCAGGTTCCAAAATGCGTTTGGTAGACTATTCAGAAGGTTTATTAGGCGAATTACGCGTAGTGGATCAACTGACTCAAAAACCAGACGGGGGCTTTGTTAATGTAAGAAAGCTAAGAGTAAACAACATTCAGCAAAATTATGTTTTTACGGATGTGCCTTCCCAGAGTTTGTTGTTCTATGTGAATTTTGCAAAACAGCTGTTTCGTTTTATTCCCAAAAAAGAAAACGTTCTGCTTATAGGGCTGGGCGCTGGGAGCCTGTACGGCGTATTGAACAAAGAACATTCGAAAATAGAAACTGTTGAAATTGATCAGAGAATTTATGACTTCGGAATTAAATATTTTGGGATGCCGGATCATTCTAACCACCATATTACAGA
This sequence comes from Bacteroidia bacterium, assembly GCA_016788025.1. Taxonomy (GTDB): domain Bacteria; phylum Bacteroidota; class Bacteroidia; order B-17B0; family Aurantibacillaceae; genus Aurantibacillus. The sequence continues at coordinate 12,851 of JAEUTM010000114.1, read as the reverse complement.
TGGCAGGTATTTTATTAATACCACTAAAAAGAAATACGATCTGATCATCATTGATGTTATCATCGGGGAAAGCGTACCCGGGCAGTTACTAACCCTCGAAAGCCTTAAAAAATGCGGTGAACTTCTAAACCCAGGAGGCAGCTTACTTATTGAAAGTGGTGGACTGGAGAATTTTTCTGAGAACGCGTTTATCCCCTCTGTCTATAAAACCCTGCAAAGTGCTGGTTTTCTTGTGAAAATGTACAATCCCTTGAGAAAACCAAACTTTGGTGACATTGTTTTTTTAGCCAGCAAGGCCCCCTTGATTTCAGATTCTACCTTGATAGCTGACGATGTGTTAATCAAAGGAGGACCTCTATCAGAATTCTCCATGTCTCTTCAAAGCTTCAACACTAAATCGTCGCGTGTATTAACCGATGACCTGAACTATGTGGATGTAATGTTGAAGGATCACTATTTCCGCGTAAGGCAGAGTACAAGAAAAGAAATTGCCTCGCTGAATGCTTCTCATCAATATTAATTGTAGTTACACGAACTTTACCGGCTGCCTTCACTCGGTAGTTGGCAGCATTCCCTAAGTTCTGAAAGTTGTTTGCTCATATGCTCTGTTTTCACATAGAAACGAGGAAAAAAGGTTATACATTTCAGATAATATTGGCTGGATGTACATTTTTACACGACTCCGCATCATACTTCTATTTTGTTTTTGTTCCGGTTTTTTGCCGGCGCAAAACAAAGATTCTCTTTGGGGAATCTGGCTGGATAATTCAAGAGCCGATACGGTAAGGATTAACGCCATCGACTGGCTTTGCCTTATTATGCAGCAGGAATCGAACAACGACAGTTCTCTGAAGCTCGCAGACATTGCTTATGCTTACTCTAAAAAAGTTAAACGGGAAAAATATGCTATTCGTTCCCTGCTTCGTAAAGCCGATGCGTATTGTGATTTCGAAGAAACCCGTGTTAAAGCATTCCAACTTTACCAACAAACCCTTGCATTGGGTAAAAAATACAATTACGATAACGCACAGGGAGCCTCACTGAACAACATAGGAACCATTTATCTGAACTGGGGAGACTATGCGAATGCTATCCATTATTATTATGAGGGTCTCAAAGTAATTGAACGCCGCAAAGACTCGATACAGCGAGTGGCTGCTTTGAGCAACATTGCCGACATTTATTCTAAAGTTGGAAACTGTGATTCTGCTATCACCATCGCAAAAAGGCTGGTGACTCCAGTTGCAAAAGAACACCGCATTTACACAAGTCTGCTCAAAACCATAAGCGACATTTACCAGCATTGCGACCAGGATGATTCTGCTTTTCATTATTTAAAACTGGTGGTGGAACGCCGGGAAAAAATGAAAGACATCTATGGACTCCGGCATAGTTATATGGACATGGCCCTTCATTTCCTGAACGATAGTCTGGCAAACCTTCCGGAAGCCCGGAAATATACTGCCAAGAGTCGCAAAATATGTGAGCAGATTTCTGATTCCATATCCATTGGAAAATGCATGGCAATGGAGGCGATAATCACATATGACGAAGGCAAAAAAGATCTGGCACTTCCTCTCCTCGAAAAAGCCATACCCGTATTGGCCAAAAACACAGACAAACGCGATCTTCTTGAAATGACCGGCAAACTTGCTAAGTGGTACAAAGAGAAGGGAAATTTTAAAAAGGCTTATGCTCTCAACGAAACATACAAAACACTTAAAGACAGCATCGGAAGTAACGATGCAAAAAATGCGCTTTACCTTGAGCAGTTGAAATACGCCACAGAAAAGAAAGCCATTCTTGAAAAAGCAGAAACTGATAAAAAGCTCGCGGAAATCAGGGAAGCTGCAGATAAAAAGGATTTTCAAAAAACAATCTGGCTGGTCATTGCTGGCGCTGTTCTGGTTGTTGTGATCGTTCTGACTATCCTTCTCTATTACCACTACAAACAAAAGAATACCATACAATCTCAGAAGAATGATCTGATGAAAAGGCAATTGCTCATTGCCCAGATGAATCCCCATTTTATTTTTAATTCTCTGAATGCCGTGCAAAATTACATTTACAAACAAGACAGTTACCAGGCTGGCATCTATCTGAAACAATTCTCAGAACTGATCCGTATGATCTTAGACTTTTCTACGAAAGAGCTGATTTCACTGGAAGACGAATATCAGTTCCTTAAAAATTATCTCGAATTGCAGCAACTAAGATTTGATGGTTCGTTCCGGTTCGAGCTGAATATTGATCCCGAACTTGAACGCGATCTTATTATGATTCCACCGATGATGGCCCAACCTTTTATTGAGAATGCCATTGAGCATGGTCTGCAACAAAAGAAAGACGCAGAAGAGGGCTTTCTTTCGGTAAGACTTTCTATGAAAGAACATCAACTCCTTTATGAAATTGAAGATAACGGCGTAGGACTGGCAGAAGCTATGCGATTAAAACAAAAGCTTGGAAAAAAACACGAATCATTGGCAATTTCAATTACCAGAGAGAGACTTCAACACATGAGCGCCGGCGATACCAGGCATTATGACATAGAGATAAAAGACAAGAGAAAGTCAGAAAAATCATCTTCCGGCGTTTACGTAAAATTTGTAACACCTTTTTTGAGTATTTAATATGAGAACCATTATTGTAGACGATGAGCCAAATAGTGTTGAGTTAACTTCCAACCTCCTCAAAACATATTGCTCTAATGTGGAAATCATAGCGACTGCCTCTTCCGTACAGGACGCGTATAAAAGCATCGCGCAGCATAATCCCGATCTCGTATTTCTCGACGTGCAAATGAACGACGGAACAGGCTTCGACTTGTTAAACCTCTTTCAAACGATCAGTTTCAAGATTATTTTTATCACGGCGCATCAACAATTCGCCATCGATGCGTTTAAACGAAGCGCTATTGACTATATCTTAAAACCAATTTCTCCTCCGGATATTGTAAATACCATAAAAAAAGCAGAACACTATTTCAGCGGCAGCGAATGGAATCTTCAGTTAAAAGCCCTCCTTCACAATCAAACCGAATCTCTGCCACAGCGGCAAAAGATTATTCTGAAAACGATGGAGCGTATCTACTCGATACACATCCAGGAGATTGTCCGTTTCCATTCCGAGGGAAGCTACACCGAAGTATTCCTGGCAGACGGTAAAAAAATTGTGGTTTCCAAACTATTAAAAGAGTTCGAGGAGTTGTTATCAAACAGCGGTTTTCTTCGTGTACATCAATCGCATTTGATAAACATGGACTTTATATTTTGTTTTGAAAAATCCGAAAGTCAGGTTACCATGAAAGATAATTCACTCGTGCCAGTGTCCACTCGCAAAAAAGAACTACTTCTTGAGGTACTTAATGCTTTTTAGCTAAGAGCACTTTTAAAGACGTTCCCTGCGAATATTTCCTATCAGCCAGCGCTTTTAAATCTTGGATTTTTATCCCCTTTTTTTGGCTCAATTTTGATATCGGGTACAATAAAGCCCATTAAAACGAAAAGCCATGAAAAAAAATTTTATTCTCTTTGTCCTCCTTATTACCGGACTTGTAAATCTCAGAGCGCAGGTAGCACTCTACGAAAGTTTCACAGCACCCTTTAATGCCTCAGCAAACGGCTGGGAAATCGTAAATCTTTCATCCGCTGTTGGCACCAACACCGCCGGTTGGATCCAGGGAACTTCTTCATCCTTTAGCGCTATTGTGGGAAATGCAACAGATTATTTTGCCGCTGACATGAATAGTGCTGCCTCTGCTGGCACCACAAATACCATCAGCTGCTGGTTAATTTCACCAACACTTAATCTACAAAGCGGCGCCTGGCTGCAATTTGCCACAAGAACCGCAACCGCTTCGCCAGTGAGACCAGAACGTATCCAGGTGTATTACAGTCTTGGAACCGGAACAAATGTAGGAACAACGGCTGGCTCTGCAACCAATACTGCGGGTACGTTTACAAACCTGATCCTGGACGTTAATCCAAACATGAACAATAATTATCCAACTAACTGGTGGCTTTATACAAACACTTTAACGGGGATCAGCGCGCCAACTGTCGGCAGAATTGCATTTAGGTATTACATTCCAAACGGCGGGCCTTCTGGAGTAAACGGAAATTATGTGGGTATCGATGAATTCAGATATTCTCTCCCCTGCAACAGACCCGTATTTTTTGGTGATCCTGTAAGCGGTGCTGCAGTTTGTGTTGGACAACAAGTGCCGTTTATGATTTACCAAACCAGTTCCACGAACCCTGTGAACTCTTACACCTGGTCGAACGGTGCAACAACAAGCACAACATATATTGTACCAACGGCCACAGGTGTTACAGCCCATGCCACCCTTGGTGAAACAACTCCTGGTTGCCAGGGATTGGATATTTCATTTTACTTTGCAGATCTTCCTCCAACCCTTTCCTATACTTTAAATCCCGGATCACAGGTGTGTTCAGGTTCAACGGTTTCCGTTAATGCGTCGGGTGCTAATACCTATTCATATCTCGTTGGCACAGCTGGTACAACTTTAAATCCGGTTATTTTAACGGCCCCAACTGTTACAGCTGGTGGCATTAGTCAGTTTACCCTCGCCGGTAAGAGCCAGATGGGCTGTGTGAGTAAACAAACGATTACGCTTCACATCAATCCTATTCCAACACTCACCGCAAGTGTCAGCAAAACGATGATTTGCCTGAATAATACAGTGAACGTAAGTGCATCGGGAGCCGCCACTTATAGTTGGGCCGGCGCAAACAGCAGTACTCTCGCCAGTTTTAATTATACGGGTGCGACGTCTGGTGTAAAACAATTCACCGTGTACGGTGTTTCTGCGCTGGGATGTAAATCGGCGGAGAGCGTAGTGAGTTTAACAGTATCAACCTGTACAGGAATTAACGAAGAAGGATTGTTTTCAGCTTCCGCGTATCCAAATCCGTTCATAAATGAATTAAAAGTTTCGGGATTTACAGGGCAGGTAGAGCTTTACGATGTTGTTGGAAATCTTGTCTTAAGTGCCCGTTCCGAACAGTCCCTGAACCTTAACACATCTGATCTTTCAAAAGGACTTTACTTATTGAAAATAAAAAGTGATTTGGGTGGAGAAAACACCGTCAAGCTAATAAAACAATAAGGTCATTTCTCTAAGAGACCCGCACTTCTCATCACACAATTAAGGTCTCGCAAAAGCCGTACATGGGACGGCTTTTGTTTTTCCGTACAAGGTTGACTAAGGGATCAGCTCTTTCTTTTTTGCTTTTATTCCAAGCAAATTAGAAAACCTCTTTTTATAATTCCTGTTAGCCGGATAGCGGCGACTAGGCGTTACGTTATTAAATATCAAAGCAACCAGGAACAGAATCAACACGCCGCTCAGCACAGGAGACAAAACATAATAAAATCCCAGTGCTTTGATTTTTTCACTGCCGATATTCGCAATCAATGCTGTTGCACCACCGGGAGGATGGAGCGTTTTTGTTACCTGCATCATGATAATGGCGAGTGCAACAGACAAAGCCGAAGTCAACCAGATCTCTCCAGGGATTAATTTATAAACACAAACTCCCACTATGGCCGATATCAAATGACCTCCGATGAGATTTCTTGGTTGAGCAAGTGGACTGTTAATAGCGCCATAAATTAAAACAGACGAAGCTCCAAAAGAACCGATAAGGAAAATATTATCGTTTAAAACAAAATACTTGCTGTTTATGTAACCAATGATTCCGATTCCAAAAAAGGCACCAAGGAAGGTGAAAAAATGCTCTTTGGCGTCGATGAGTGTTTCCTTGTAAACAACGTACTTTACTTTTCTGTAACTTCTTTTAAGTTTGCTCACCATCTCTTAGTCTTTGATTCGAAACCGGCAAAGATACGGAGCGCTTCAGAAAAATAAAAAGGTGTCTCAAAACCCCTTAAGAGACACCTTTATGGGAATTAATGTTTTAAGGAAACACTACCCCATTGTATTTGGTAACATCAACCTGACGAATGGTTGAGCCGTATTTGGAATTAATAGCCTTGATAAATTCATTCGCCAATAAGGCATTTCCTCTCGGCGTCAAATGAACTCCATCGAGTGAAAAAGCACCTCCGCTGACAAATGTGGCGCTTAACGTAACACCGTTATAAGTCATTCCCTTTTTTGTCTGAGCCATAAATGCGTTTACATCTACAAAGGCGAGGTCTTTTGCGTCAGCAACGGATCTTAATTTCGCATTAAAGCCGGCCGTTGCGCTTTGGATGTTTGCGATTTCAGTTTCCGTTAAAACATATTGGCTGGCAATAGCCTTTAAAGATCCCCATTTTGCGCACTTTAAGGAATCTTGCGGCGTTGTTAACAAAAGAAGTTCATTCGATTTCATTTTTCTGACACCACCCGGAGCATCTGCATCCTGTATGACGAATGGATTTACTCCTTCGTTAAATGTGACACCCGAAGAAGGGAAACTTAAGGCATAATATCCTGTCAGCTGTGCCGCAGTAGCTGCGTCAAGTATTAAACCGTTATACGGAATCGTCGTGCAAAAAGGTATGCTTGTAACATCCGGAATATTGCCAATAACTCCTTTTGCTCCATTAGCCGTCATAGCATTAACGACTGCGTCGATGCTCGCATCGAAATTGGCCTGGGGCGTAATTACATCTCCCACTCCCCCGCTAGTTGCATAACCCAGTACGTCGTTATTGCCGATAAACAAAGAAAAAAATGTTGCATTCTGAGCCACCGCGTCTGACAAGATGGAAGCCGTACTTTTATTACTGGCCATTCTTCCGAAAAAAGGATTAAAAATGCCATATCCGGGAATCGAAACATGAATAGCTTTCGCACCCGGAACACCCATATTATTGAAGGGACCTTGCGCAGAGACACTTGTAAACAAAGAAGCAGCGTCGCCACTCGCGGCCGCAGGAATAGGCGATAATCCAGTCAGGCCATTGCAATCCGTCTTGTATCCTAATATCAGTTTAGCATTCACAGCAACAGTTCCAACCGGAGCTGCTCCTACCGAACCAACCGGAAAAAGCGGTTGTTTAAACTCTCCTCCACCGATTTCCTTCAATTGTTCTGCAAGCAAATTCGGAAAAGAAACCTGCTGTCCCTCATAATACAGAGCCCCATCGGCATAACCCGACGTTATTGAATTTCCAATGGCAACATATTTAGTCGCATCTATGCTTCCCTTCTCAGGATCCGGCGCTTTTAGATTTGGTTTACATCCAAAAATAATTCCTGTTGCTACAACTGCAATTATGGTTTTATATACAGAATATTTCATAACACTAAACATTAAAAGTTATAGAATAAGGAAATTCCTGGAATACACACATTCGTCTGATACGTTCCACTCAATCCTGTTTCGAGATTTGTGTCTTCCCTTTTTAAAGTAGTGAATTGGAAAGAAGCATTTACACCGAATTTTTTATTGAAGGTATAGCCCAATCCCACGATGTAGTTAACTCTGTTCGCGTCGGGCGTTTCCGGTGTTAAATAACCATCCTGTACCGGTGAAATGGTGTAACCCAATCCCAGTCTTATCGCAAAAGCCTCTGTTAATTTATATTGTGCACCAAGTCTGAATGCGGGACTGCTTTTGTATTCTCTTGCCGATTTGGTATCCGCTAAACTGCTGGTGTTTGTTTCATAATCGAAAGAAAGTGTGTCGTATGCGCTCCATCCAACATAGTTAATGTCGAGAGCCAGGGCCAATTTTGAATTTGCTTTAAACGCTACCCCCAGGGTAATAACGTCAGGCAAAGGAAGTTCGGAGCTAAATTTACCGCTGGGGAAATTTGGAGCCAGAGCCGCGGGAACTGTAAATGTGGCGTCACCGTCACTGACCTTCATGTTTACTTTTGAACGGTATGTTAAACCAAATGATAATTTTTCAGTCGCCTGAAAATATAAACCCGCATTAAATCCAAAACCGCTTGCTTTTCCATCCAATTCTGCATGGCCCGTATTACCTGATGCGTCAGTCACCGGAATATCCTTTTGCAGGTTTACCTTTCCATTAGCATAAACAAATCCAGCTCCAAAACCTATTTTGCTGGTGATTTTATAACTGACCGTTGGCTGGAAAAAAATAGATTGTAGTTGGAGGCGTGTAAGAGCGTATCTGCCCATCCATCCATCCTCCCATTCCACGGTACTTCCAAAAGGTGTGTAAACTGCCAGGCCTATTTTGAGTTTACTGCTGTCTTTAATTCCAAACAAAGCGTATGCCGCAAAGGGATAACTGACCGGCGATTTGGTTCTTGCGCTCTGTCCTGTATTCTTGTCTAAAAATTGAATATTGGAAATTGTAGGGCTGACACCAAGATTGATGGAGTTTTCTTTTACAAAAGATGCTCCTCCGGGGTTAAAAAACAAGGAGGCGGCGTCTTGCATGTATGCAGTACCCGCACCACCCATGGCCTGCTGGACCTGACCCTGTAAATTTACCTGGTAACCCTGGGCCCTAACAGCAAGGCCCGCTAATACGCTTAGCGATATTGCAATTGTTTGACGTGTTCTCATGTTTTTTATGTTATGGTTATTTCGAATCCGGGATCTTAAACCAGGTTTGTGTGCGGCCAATCAGCGATATACCGATATACCCACGTACATCCAGTTTGCCATCACGATAGGTCATTGTGCAGCTATATGTTTTTCCGTTTTCAGGATCGTAAATAGTTCCGTCCTCCCATTCATCCTCGTCAAAAACAAAATCCTTAAGCATGTTAAGCCCCATGAGTGGTGTGTTCTGTTTTGCTTTATCGGGATTGTTCTTGTCCACCTTTGGTTTTCCATCTTCGTAAGTTGGATTTTTTAGCCATACTATCCTTCCAAAATATTTAGTTCCTTCTTTATAAATTAAAACCTTTGCTTTTCCGCTTGCTGTTAACCAGGTACCCAGAATTACATCAGCGTTCGGTTTTTGAGAATATGAAAGGTTACTCATCAAAAAGCAGGTTATAAACAGAAACAGTTTTTTCATCGTTTTTGGAGTTAAATGTGAGTATTATCAAATATAAGATTCTCCAAACGAAAAATGCTTGATCCAGAATAGGAAATGACTTGATCTACATCAATCCGCTATGCATGCATAGGGAAAAGTGAAATTTTTGGGGAATTTATTTGCCGTATTTCTTATTGGAAGGAGATTTAGCCTTCGCAGCTGCCTTTTTAGGCAGGTTCTCGGAAAGCTTCTCAATTTGTTTGGTAAGAGCCTGAATGGCCATTGTTACCTGCATCAGTTCTTCTTTGGTAGCATAGCCGTATTCCGGTTTTATTTCTTTGGTCTGCGCAAAGGATTGCTGACTGTAGTAACTGAAAAAATCGTGATTGAGAACGGTGCTAATCTGTTTAAGTAGTTCAGTGTCTATAGACTCCCGTTTAAATATGTCATAGATCACCTGGCGATCTCTGTTTATCAGCGATGCAAATTCCGTTCCCTTCAATCTGGATTTTCTCCAAACCTCTTTAATTTTCTTGCCTATATGCACCTTCGACATAAAAACAAAAGTGAGGCTTTTCGCTTTTTATGTCACACTACTAATGTTTGCTATTTAAATACAGACTGTGTGTTTTTTATACATCTAATGGACTTCTAATTTTCAAACTGAAATATGTCAATAAAAAGGTTGGAGGGATGTCAGGCTTTATGATAATGGTCGGATTTTATGAGCACTAACAGCAAATCGGAAAGCTTATGTGAGGCTTCCATTGTGTATTACTTAAACATACACAATGTATCATTTTTTATATATTTGGAGTTTATATGCCAACACTAGACTGGATAGGTAAGAAACAGGTTGTTAACCATCATTTGGATGTGCCATTTAGAATATTAGAACACAAATACGGCTTTCAAAACGGAGACAGAACTGACAAGGAAACAAAAAGTGGCAATAAAATTATTCACGGTGATAATCTTGAAGCGTTAAAAGCTCTGTTGCCAGAATATGAAGGCAAGGTCAAGTGTATCTATATTGACCCCCCATATAATACAGGCAATGAGAACTGGATATACAATGACAATGTGAACGATCCGAAAATAAATAGGTGGCTTGGAGAAGTAGTCGGAAAGGAATCCGAAGATTTAACGAGACATGACAAATGGTTGTGCATGATGTATCCGCGATTAGTTCTTTTGCAGAAACTGTTGAGTGATGATGGTGCAATTTTTATCAGTATTGATGATAACGAGCAAGCGAATCTAAAACTAATGATGGATGAGATATTCGGTAGCAGAAATTTCATTGGAACGTACTTTTGGTATAAGTCTGCTACTCCTCCAAATCTTTCTCATAAGATTAAAAAGAATATTGAATATGTAATAGCATATTCGAAAAATCCCACGAATCAAAAATTCTATGGAATAAAAAAAATTAGTAAAAGCGACGATCCGTTTACTAAACCTCAAAACAGTCTAAAAGAACTTCATTTCCCAGCAAATGCCATCCAGGTTAAGCTCCCTGACAAAACGATAAAAAAAGGGGTCTACGGTACTGAAAAATTTCCGAGTGAACTACTGGACGATCTTGTTGTAAAAAACGGGACTAATGAAAATCCCGTCCGGTTTCGTAATAAATTTATTTGGACACAAGAAAAACTGGAACAAGAGATTTCTAACGAAACTCGGATATCCATAAATTCAGAAAGTCTGGTGCTTTCATACAAAAAGCAAAATTACTCGAATGAAGTCCCCCCGAATTTAATTAACGAAGAGGTCGGTGTAGACACGACCGAAAATGGAGGTAGGGAATTGACCAAGATCTTCAATGAAAAGGTTTTTGATTTTCCCAAAACACCAAGCTTGATAGAATATCTTGTAAATTTTTTATGTGATAAGGACTCAATTATACTCGACGCATTTGCTGGGAGTGGTACAACTGCACATGCCATACTAAATCTTAATAAAGACGGTGGCAAGAGGAAATTTATCCTGGTAGAAGTGGAAAACTATGCGGAAGATCTAACTGCTGAAAGAGTACAACGAGTAATTAAGGGATACGCAGATGTACCTGGAACAGGCGGAAGCTTTGATTATTATGAACTAGGGCCGGCTTTATTTACCGATGAAAATGACCTGAATGAACTTGTAGGGATTGAAGAACTTCGCAGGTATATTTATTTTACCGAGACCCGGTTAGAGTTGCCAGAGTCTTCGGACCAGGACAATAATTATTTTCTGGGCGCTCATAACTCCACAGCCTACTATTTTTTCTATGAACCAACTATAATCACCACTCTCAACTACGATTTTCTCAGCACTATTAAAACCCGGGCGGAGCAATATATTATATATGCTGATAATTGTCTTCTTACCGAACAATTCATGACGGAGCATCGTATTACGTTTAAAAAGATTCCGAGAGACATCAGCAGATTTTAAATATGGAATTAAAATCCTATCAACAGCAGGTTATAAATGATCTCAGCCTTTACCTTCAAGCGATTCAGAAGGAAAGGAATCCAGCCATTGCGTTCCATAATTTCTGGGCAGACCATCCCAGGACTCCACTACAACCTTTTCCGGGTTCGGCAATTGAGCCATATAAAGACAATATTCCTCAAGTTCCTCATGTCTGCATCAAAGTTCCAACGGCCGGAGGCAAAACTTTTATTGCTTGTAATGCGATAAAAACGATTCTCGCTGCTTTTAACTCGAGTAGGGAAAAAGCCATTGTTTGGCTGGTTCCCTCTATCACAATTCTGGAACAGACACTAAAGAACTTACAAAATCCCGAGCATCCATATCGCCAAAAGATAAACTCCCATTTTAATCACAAAGTTTCGGTATTCGACAAACGATCTCTTTTAGACGGAGGTAGTTTCAACGCATCAAGTGTTTTAGGACAGTTGAATATCCTGGTCCTGAGTTTTGATAGCCTTCGCGCAAAGAACAGGGATGAGCGTAAAGTTTACCAGGAAAACGGAAACCTTCAATCCTTTAGTTCATTGATCGGCAATCAGGATGACATTTCCCTAATGCGCGTTATTCAGGCTCTCAATCCAGTGGTAATTGTAGATGAAAGTCACAATGCTGAAAGTGATCTAAGTGTTGACATGCTCAGAGATCTTAACCCGAGTTTTATCTTAGATCTAACCGCCACTCCGCGTAAAAATAGTAACATCATTAGCTTTGTAGATGCTTTGGAACTTAAAAGAGAGAGCATGGTAAAGCTGCCAGTGATTGTGTTCAATCACTCGGACAAAACTGAGGTAGTAGCCTCGGCTCTTCAATTGAGAAACAAATTGGAAGTTCAGGCTGTTGAAGAAGAAAACAAGGGTGGCAAATATATCCGTCCGATCATATTGTTCCAGGCTCAGCCAAAAAATGCCACAGATAATACCACGTTCGAAAAGTTAAAGGAAAAATTGATCGAATTAAAAATTCCTTCTGAGCAAATAAAAATCAAAACCGCAACTATTAACGAATTGAAAGGCATCGACCTGTCTTCACGCGATTGCCCGGTTAGATTTATCATAACAGTTAATGCTTTAAAAGAAGGGTGGGACTGTCCTTTTGCCTATATTCTGGCTTCGTTAGCCGACAAATCTTCCCCGGTGGATGTTGAACAGATCTTAGGTCGCGTCCTGAGGCAACCCTATGTTAGTCAGCATGAGAACTCCATGTTAAATCTATGTTATGTGCTGACAGCATCTTCCCGATTTATTGACACGCTTGATAATATTGTAAAAGGTCTTAACAGAGCCGGATTTAGTAGCAAGGATTTTAAAGCTCCGGAAATGCTGATGCAGGAGATTTCAAAGGAAAAGGAAACTACCGAAGCACAAAGTAATAAAACGAGAGAGGAATTAAATTTCGAATTAAACGATGGTGCTAACGAGATCGATGCGGAGAGAA
>JAEUTM010000096.1 GCA_016788025.1 Bacteroidia bacterium | reverse complement strand
CAACAAGCACCTTTTTAGGTACCATGTGCCATTTGATAACTGAGGTTTTCGAGAACCAGTTGAGATAATGGTAAGTATAGGCAAAGGCTATAAAACGCATAATGACAAAGCCTGCATTCGCAGTAAAGATCTGTCGTATGTCGGTGAGTTTATCCAGGTTAAAAAAATTGACCAGGTTAAAATTGAGATCTGCAAAACGCACGTAACTCTTTTTCACATAATCACTCACTTCATAATTGAGATTGTTTGGACGCAAGGATATGATCAAAACGGAGCATACGATAAGTACGATAATGGAAATTAATCCGGGAACGGATTTTTCTTTCAGAACGCCAAAAAGCATAAAGGCCCAGGTGAAGATAAAAACGTGTATGATGGTTGGAAGAAAAATGGCCACCCAGGTAAAAAAGATCGGCGAGTTATTTAAAAAGCCTACAAATACAAGAAACAGCCCAGCCAAGACGAATCGATAAAGCCAGTCTTTAATAAAAACAAAAGCAATACAAAGCAATAAACTGAAAAATATAATGTCGGCGGTTAATCCAAAATTTTTGGGTGGATTGTAATTCCAGTAAACCAGCAAAGTACAGGCGGCAATTAGAAAAATAAAATCGTATTTGCCTTTTGTGAAGTAGTTCTTTTTGTGAAGCCAGCCAATTTCAGTCAGGTAATGTAGTGGGCCAAGCACCCCATAGGAAAACAGGAATAATTCAAAGGGTATGAAAAAAGAAACCAGGCATGAAAAAATGATCAGTCCCGTATTTAAATGATGAATTGTGCTGGATTTCATTGGCATCAATAGTTAATGCGCTCTCAGCGCAAGACTTTTAGTTTCTATGAACTGATTTTCTAAACACAGAGTTACAAAGGCACAACGACACGCAGAGTCTGCTGAAAACTCTGTGCCCCTCAGTTTCTCTAAAAACTCTGTGTTAAAGAATAAAAATGTCATTTTTTCGTTTTTTTCTCTTTCTTCACGGATTTAGGGTTCGTGTATTCCTGCATAAAGTCGTTAAATTTCTGTGTTTTATACGCGTCACTGGCTATAAACGCTAATATAGGTTTAATATGTTCAGGTGACTGATAATAATTTAAAACGTCTATCGTGTTCATTTGCTCATCCAACATGCAAATTGCAGGCAGGCTAAAACGATTTGCTGTAAACTTTACAGCCATGGTGTGAATAGGGAAGTTATTGATTACCTGGTTGTAATATTTCTCGTTTCTGAATACAATGGTATCCTGACGATTAATACTCAGATCGATGAGGTAAAAGTTTTTATTTATATAATCAGCAAGACTTGTATCAAGGTAAGTGGTTTTGTTCATCATCTTGCAGGAATTACAAAAATCGGCGCTAATATTCACCAGAACTTTTTTAGGGTTTTTCTTTTGGAGTTTTTCCACTTCTTCCACGCTGTAAAACTTAACTGTTTTTTTTGGGAAGGCAGTGTCGGTAAAGGTATGTTCAAAGTGTTTTGCAAACTCCTCGTAAGGTGCGGTCTGCCAGGCGTTTTCCACCATAAAAACGAGGAGAGGTTCCATCTTCTTATCTTCCAAATAACCTTGTGTAAGAAGATTGTATTCGAAATTATTCGTTACAAACATCGTAGAAGGGTAACTCAGGCTATTACCAAGAAATTTCAGGGTTAACTCGTGTGGCGTTTTTGGTTGAGCCGAAGTTGGTTTATAAATCTTACCGTTATATTCAATAGTGTCTTTTGTCTCCGCATCGAACTTTACCGGGTAAAAATAGGCATTGATGTAGCTCGCCAATCCCTCGTTTGAGTATGTTGTGCGCATCATGTGTTTACACCAGCCACACCAGTCAGTATAGAGATCAATAATAAAAGGTTTTTTTACCTCCTTGTTTTTTTCCTGGGCTTCTTTAAAGCTAAGCCATTTCACGAGGCCTTCTTCTTTATTCTGAGAATAGGCGAACGAGATAAAAAGAGAACTAAAAATGATAAGGACTGTCCTTGAAATCATAACAATACTGGGAGTTAAGGATAATTTTTTTATAAATTTAAAAACTAATTGGCATGTTAAAAAATATCCTCCTTAAATGTTTAACAATCATTGGATTCGGCTTGAGTGCGCAAGCTTTCCAGGTCACTTATGGCTTTCCAAATGTGGATCCTACCACAGGGGTTTCCGATCCAGGGCCTTATCCAACAGCTAACGGAATCCAATTGGGGGCCTTTACGGCTAATGGTGTTTCCTCTGCTCCCAGTGCTTCGGGACGTTTTTCATTTACAAACTGGCCAAGTGGCGCTTTAAATTCGGACGATAATTTCGGAAATTTTACCGGAGCTCTCTCGCCAATGTCTTTTTACCGTTTCACCATTCACGTCTTCAATGGCTATACACTCAATTTAAACAGTATCGAATTTTCAGTAAGACGTTCGGGGACGGGTCCACGAAATTATTCTGTGCGATGTAACAAGGATAATTTTAGCAACAACTTATCAGTTAGCACTGGAACCAATACTAAACTGTCTGTTATTCCAACCGATGTCTTTTTTTGGAATTACGATTCCATCTCAACGTCTAATGATCAGTATGGGAACATAGTATCACCCGGAACATCACTTCATCAAATTTCCGATTCCGTAACTTTTCATTTTTATGCCTGGAATGCAGAGTCACCCGGAGGCTCATTTAGTATTGACAATGTTAAGATTACCGGGTTGGTAAAAAGCGCTTCAGATACCAATGCTCTTGGCATAAAAAATATAATGAAGGAAAAAGACGTATTGTTATATCCAAATCCTATAACAGGAGAAGATTTTTTTGTCCGAGGAACGAACATTCACTTAATACAACTATCAGATTTCTCGGGCTCGATCCTTTTTAGTTTTCCTCCGCAGGAAATGAGCGGGGAAATAAGAGTCGACATCGGAAATGTGCAATCCGGCATGTATCTTATAACTGTACATGAAGGATCTTTTGTGATGCGCAGGAAAATTTTTGTTCAAAGAAGCCACTAAAGCCTCTACAGTTCTAAAAATTAGCTAATTAGTTTTTTATTGATCCTGTACCCTTTGCCTTTTTGTGACTGTATAATTCTTTTGCCGAAGAATTGCCTGATGTTATAGATGTGAACATCAATCGTGCGTTTGTTGGCAATGGTTTCGTCGTTCCAAATCGTAGAAGCTATTTCGTTTTTGCTGAAAAACTTTTCCGCGTTGTTATAAAGCAATTCGAATAATTTGAATTCTTTTCGGGGTAATTGAAATGCTGTGCCATTCTTAAAGATCAGGTGACGATCCGTATCAATCATCACTTCTTTTTTATTCGCGGGTGTCGGTAAAATTCTTCGCTTTAAGAGATTTTTTATAAAGAGCTCCATAACCGCAGCTTTATTGTGGAAATTGATAAAAGAATCTACCCCTGAGTTAAAGGCCAATTCCTGCACAAAGTCGTCTTGTTTATCGCTGTAAATAACAATAAACGGTTCTGTTGTCATTTGGCGCTGCCTGATTTCCTTGGATAAAACAACGGCATCATTAGGCTGCAAATCGAGATTTAAGAATATAAGATCTGGAGAATTACTTTCAATGTACTCCAGGAATTCAGGTTCCTGGTTGAAAATATGCATGTTCTGATAAGAGTGTTTCAGGCTTTCAATTGTCTTAAAAATACGGTTTACCGTATTGTCGACAAATACTATGGAGTATTGATTTACACTCATCCCAGAAAGTAAAGTTTGACTTTTAAGTTTAAGCCTGCACCAAATCAATGTTAACTAAATATTAATAATGAGACCCTGTTCTCACAAGGCGTAGGGGTTTGAGAGCAGCGGTCGAATTATCCCGAGGTGCGAGGGATCTAAGTGAGAGACAAGGCGCAGGAGTTTGAGGTCGGTGGTTGGACTTATTTCGAACGCTGCGAATTAAAGGATAAGCGGCAGACCTTTTCGAATTTTAAGTAAGGGAGTGTTCAGGATTTAGCGTGTTGTTTACTCACCGAGATATTCAGTATGGCGACTATCTTTTCTGTTTCAGATTGCAGGGCTGAAACACTCGTCGGCTGTTTTATCTTCAAAGATTTGAAGAAAACATCCATCTTCTCCATCCATGGTTTTAGAGCTTTTGCAGATTTTTTTGTGATCAGTGTTTTGAGTTTTGGATACTCGTCAATTTTTTTAACAAGATCGTTTACCAGTTCTTTGGCTTTTTTATCGCCAAGGTTTTTTTCCGGTGTATTAGATGAAATCAAGAAGCGAATAAGATCAAGATTTAAATGATAAGTCCTTATCAGGGCTTCGGTATGATTACCCGACTGACGGCAAGACTTTATTTTTAAAAGTGTTGAACTGATCTTTTTGCTTGTCATATATAAAATAAAAACGCCCGCTAAAATAGCAGGCGTTTTTGAATCACTTTACGGTTATTATTTATTCACGATTAATTTAACGGTTTCTTTACCCTTAGCATTGCTTAGTGTTACAAAGTAAACGCCATTTTGCAATTCTGAAGTATTGAAAGAGAAATTATTCTCACCATTTAATAAGTTTTGATTTTGTACCGGGCTCAGAACCAGTTTACCAGTGATGTCGTAAATGTTCGCACTAATATTGCCTGCGTTTTGAGTGTTTACGCGAATGGTAACAGCTTCTTTAGCCGGATTTGGATAAAGAACAACAGATCCGATTTCAGATTTAGCTTCTTTAACGGCCACATCAAGACAAGTTTGTGTAGTAACCGCACTCATTGCTGTCTGCATTCCATTGGCATCCGTAACCATTAGGTATACAGTGAATGTTCCGATGGTGTTAACGGTGAAAGTGGGATTCATCGCAGTGGTGCTGGAAATTGCAACGCCAGGAGAAACGCTCCAGGACATTGAACAGAATTCTGGAGCTATAGTGTTAGTTGCAGTAAAAGTGAAGTCCTGGAGTGCATTAGGTTGGCCAATGCAAGCGCCTGTTGGAGTGGAAACGGACACAGTAGAAGTGTATGAGCTCACAAAAGGAGAAATTTTGGAATCGCTGAAGCTAGCCCCAGACAGAGCAATCGAGTTTGCAGTTGGACGATAGTCAGGAGAAGTATAGTTATAAGGAGTAGTCATTAGGTTAGTAGTTGAAGTCAGTGTATCGTTCAACTGAGTTACTTTCAACCATGTTGTTTTGTTGGTTAGAATTCCGAAAGTACCTGTCTCGATGGCAACAGTTTTGTAGCCAGCAACGATATTATTCATGAATTTAAGTGTTCCTCCGTTAGCAGCTGTTTCGCAATTAGCACCATCTACATATAATGCACTTGAAGCCTGGTCAGTTAAAATCGAGTTGTAGATGCTTGTCGTAGAACTTCTGCGGATACGCGCGCGGCTCTTGTGTCCCACATCAACTGTATTTGTCAAAGACCCCCTTAGTGGCCCGATGCACGTGATATTTGAGAAAATAGGGTTAGTGATTGGTGTGTTCATTGTACCGGTAGCATCATTATCTGATTCAAAAAATTCAGAAGTCGATACCGCAGGAACGTCTGCAATTTGTGGGTCACGAACTGCAAGGCCAAATTGGATTTTACCACTGAAACCGTTATCAGTATCAAAATCGTCATCAAGACAACGATAAGAAACTAAGTGTTTACAATTTACAGTGCCGCCAAACCATTCGTATGAATCATCATTACAAAATGAAGCCTGTATGTAGTCGATAATTGTACCTTTACCAACAGAACCAAAAGTTAAGGCGTTGATCTCTTTATTTGGCTGGTAAACATAACCACCAAATTCAATACGTACATATTTTAACGTACCTGAATTGTCATTATCATCAGGGCTTGTGCCGCCACCGAATTCAGTGTCTGAAGAGACAGCTAATCCCTCAATGTTATTGATTCCATTAGGAAGGTTGTTACTTGCTTTACCCATTAAAACAATTCCACCCCAATCGCCTTTAGCTCTTGCACCAGGCGCCTGGTTAGAAGTGAACACAATGGGAGCAGTTTCTGTACCAATCGCCATTAGCTGGGAACCTTTTGTTACAAAAATCCCGGCTCCGGTAACACTTTTGTCACCTAATACAATTACACCAGG
>JAEUTM010000031.1 GCA_016788025.1 Bacteroidia bacterium | reverse complement strand
CAGTACCTGTTACCGTTCTTGTATAATTGTTTGCAGAAGATACAGTAACAAGCGTAGCGTTTCCAAGAGAATTGCTCCAGGTATATGTCGATGCACCGCTCGTTGTGAGTGTTACCGTATTAGCAGAACAAACAACAGTGCTGCTTGGAATGATCGCAACCGTTGGAGATGTGTTTACAAGAATCGCTTGTGATGCCGAATCCGTACAACCGTTAGCTGCCGTTGCTGTAACACTTCGCGTGTAATTGCTGGTTGAAGTAACTGTTACCAAAGTTGCGTTACCGAGGGAATTGCTCCAGGTGTAGGTAGACGCGCCACTCACGGTTAATGTTACCATATCGGCAGAACAGACAACTGTGCTGCTCGGAACAAGCGTAATTGTTGGTGAAGGGATAACAGAAATGCTCTGCACCGCCTGATTGGTACATCCATTGGCAGCGGTTCCAACTACTGTTCGGGTTGTGTTTGCATTGGGACTGATAACCCAGGCTGCAGTAGTGGTGGTTCCATTGCTCCACAAATAGGTAGCCGCACCCCCTGCTGTAAGTGTGAGGTTATCGGCAGAACAGCTTATGGTGTTGCTTGGGGTAATGGTGACATTGGGTGAAGCATTCACAGTGACACTGGATGTAACAATGTTTGAAACACAGCCAAGCGCATCGGAACCCTGAACTGTATAATTGGTACTGGTGGTAGGACTTACCGAGGCACTGCCACCCTGGTATGTATAGGTGTTGGCCCCTGTTGGAACCATGGTAAATGTTTTACCGGAACAGATTGTTCCGGAGTTAACACTAATAGTAACCGCGGTACCTTGGGTAATAGCAAAGGTTTTTGTGGCGACACAATTCTTATTATCTTTTATGGTAACTGTGTAGTTTCCCAGACTCAAACTGGACGCAGTCGAAAGCGTTGATGAGCTACTCGTCCAGGAATATGTATAAGGTGATGTACCGCCTGATGGCGTAACACTTGCAATTCCATCACTTCCTCCAAAACAGGTAACGTTTGTCTGCGAACTGGTGGCCGTTAGATTTGCTGGTTGTGTAATGTTTATTGTTTTTGTTGCAGTACAGCTATACGCTCCCGTTATTACTACGGTGTAAGTGCCGGGGCTAAGACTTGCAACACTGGAGGCAGTACCTCCTGATACCGACCAAGAATACGTGTAGGGCCCTGTGCCGCCGGCAGTAACGGTAGCGGAACCGTTAGCTGCGCCATTACAAGTTACGTTAGTTTTTGTAACAGTTCCTGTAACAGCACAAGGATTTAATTCTATCAAATGACCGTAAGCCGGAAAACCACCATTTGTTGCATTAAAATTTAATTTGGTCGCAAAAGTACTCGTGGAGTAATCGTATTCAAACAGAGTTCCAAAACTGCTGGCGCCAGCCTGGTATGTCATGCCATATAATTTACTATTAGAGGCTTGCATTAAACTACCTTGTGGGCCCTGCCCGTTAGTGCCCGTAAAATCAACTATTTTAGTAAAAGTGCTGTTCGAAAAGTCGTACTCGAACATTGTCCCTGCGTTACTTGTTCCTCCATACATAGTTAGGCCATACAACTTACTATTGGACGCTTGCAGTAAACTTCCCCTTGGGTTTGCCCCATAACCTGTACCATTAAAATCTACTAAAGTTGTATAGGTACTGGTAGAAAGATTGTATTCAAAAATCACCCCCGAGTTGTTAGCACCTCCATCACTGGCCATTCCATATAGCTTGCCATTACTGGCCTGGATTAAAGATCCGTACGGGTACTTACCATTGGTTGAATTAAAACTATAAATAGTTGAATAGGTATTGGTTGAAATATCGTATTCAAAGATGTTACCAAAATAGTTGGCTCCTCCATTGTTTGTCATTCCATAAAGCTTTCCATTGGACGCTTGTATTAACGATCCATAAGGAGATGCTCCGTTTAAACCGAGGAAATCGACTTTTTTGGTATATGTATACGTAGAAAGGTCATACTCGAACAGAACACCATAGATGCTGGCACCACCTCCTGAGGTCATTCCATACAACTTGCCATTGGACGCTTGTATCAGTGCGCCGGTTGGACCAGCCCCGGAAGTTCCGCCGAAAGAAAACATAAGCGAGTAAGTGCTTAAGGAAGCGTCGTACTCGAAAATGACTCCCCCGCCACTGCTACCAGCAGATGCCATTCCATATAATTTTCCGTTCGAAGCATGAAGCAGGGAACCATAAGGAACCGAACCATTTGCCGCTGTTCCAGTGGTGGCAGCAAATGAATATAACTGACTTGTGGATGTTGAACCCGTAGGAATCGCAAACAAGACTCCGTTACCGTTTGTTCCACCATTGCTGGTTAAGCCATACAAGGTGGGTTGCTGGGCAAGAACAGAACTGTTACAGAGAATACAAAAAACGAAAATAAAAACGTAACAAATTCCACGCATAGTTAATCTATCCACGTTTTCTAGTATTGTTTGTAATTTCTTTTTCATGAGAATAGGCATAGACAAATTCAATTATTAAAGATCAAATAGGATAAGTAACCAATAAGAGGTCTGGGCAAAATCTATCTGTTGATACGTCGAGACATTGCGGGGGGCTCCCGAATTTAGATAAAAAACCGGAGAAATCAATTGTTGTCAAGATTAGAAATGCTAAATAATTTGTTCTAATCTCATGCGCTCATAGACGCGCTTTTGCATTGTTGGAGGATAGGGTGAATAAATTTGGCATGCAGTCAATCATTTCCAGAAAAAAATAGCTAGAAAAAACAAAAATCAAAGTTTATTCTTTCCTTACGGAAGCGTATTAAGTGTTAGCTGAAGACTTGATCAATTTCTCCAGAATATCAATGGCGCTTTTGCTGATCACTGTTCCGGGTCCAAAAATAAACGATACTCCTGCTTTGTATAAAAAGTCATAATCCTGTTGTGGGATGACTCCGCCTGCCACAATCATAATATCATCGCGTCCAAATTTCTTAAGCTCCGCTATCACCTGCGGTACAAGTGTTTTATGCCCGGCTGCCAGACTTGAAATCCCGAGAATATGTACGTCATTTTCCACTGCTTGTTTCGCAGCTTCGTAAGGTGTTTGAAATAAAGGACCGATATCTACATCAAAACCCATGTCGGCAAAACTGGTAGCAATAACCTTTGCGCCGCGATCGTGGCCATCCTGTCCCATTTTTGCAACCATAATGCGTGGCCGGCGTCCATCCATATCGGCGAATTTATCGGCAAGCTCGCGGGCTTTTGTAAAATCCTTATCCATTTTAATTTCTTTACTATAAACTCCCGCAATAGAGCGGATCTGCGCTTTATACCGACCGTAAATTTTTTCAAGGGCCGAAGAAATTTCTCCCAGTGTGCAACGGTATTCCGCGGCAGTTACTGCAAGCTCCAAAAGATTTCCCTTCCCTGTTTTGGCAGCTTCGGTTAACGCGTTAAGCGCTGCCTCTACTTTAGCAGAATCTCTTTCTGCTTTTAATTTCTTTAAACGTTCTATTTGTTGAGCGCGAACTTTTGTATTGTCTACGTCGAGGATCTCGACCTGTGTATCTTCCTTTACTTTATAAAGATTCACACCCACGATAATATCTTTTCCTCCATCAATACGCGCCTGTTTACGGGCTGCGGCCTCTTCAATCCGCATCTTAGGGATCCCGGTTTCAATCGCTTTGGCCATGCCTCCAAGTTTCTCTACTTCTTCAATCAATGACCAGGCACGATGCGCAATCTCGTGAGTAAGCTTTTCAACGTGATAAGATCCACCCCAGGGATCTACCACTCTGGTGATGTTGGTTTCGTTCTGTAAAACCAATTGAGTATTTCTGGCAATACGTGCGCTAAAATCCGTCGGTAAAGCAATAGCCTCATCCAGGGCATTTGTATGGAGACTTTGTGTATGGCCCATGGCCGCCGCCAAGGCTTCAACACAGGTACGCGTAACATTATTAAACGGATCCTGCTCCGTTAAACTCCAGCCACTGGTTTGGCAATGCGTCCTTAACGCAAGCGATTTTGGATTCTTAGGTTTGAATTGGTTTACAATCTTTGCCCAAAGCATTCGCCCGGCACGCATCTTGGCAATCTCCATAAAATGATTCATGCCAATAGCCCAGAAAAAGGAAAGACGAGGTGCAAAGGTATCAATATCCATTCCCGCGTTAATTCCGGTTCTGATGTATTCTAATCCGTCGGCCAGAGTATATGCCAATTCTATATCTGCTGTTGCGCCCGCTTCCTGCATGTGATAACCACTTATGGAAATGGAATTGAACTTGGGCATGTGTTTAGAAGTGAACTCGAAAATATCAGCAATGATCTTCATGCTTGGGGCCGGCGGATAGATATACGTATTCCGCACCATGAACTCCTTTAAAATATCATTCTGAATGGTACCACTTAATTTATCCATGTTTACCCCCTGCTCTTTTGCGGCAACGATGTAAAACGCAAGAATAGGCAACACCGCGCCATTCATGGTCATGGAGACACTCATTTCGTCCAGGGGAATCTGATCGAAAAGAATTTTCATATCAAGGATGCTGTCGATGGCAACGCCTGCTTTCCCAACATCTCCCTCTACTCTTTCGTTGTCGCTGTCGTATCCACGATGTGTAGCAAGATCAAAGGCAACAGAAAGTCCTTTTTGACCTGCGGCCAGGTTCCTGCGGTAAAACGCATTACTCTCCTCTGCGGTACTAAAACCAGCATACTGACGAATCGTCCAGGGATTTTTTACATACATACTTGTGTATGGCCCGCGCAAAAAAGGAGGCAGTCCCGCAGCGAAATTTGTATGCTCCATGTCTTTAACATCAGAAGCCATGTAATTTCCGGCCAGCTCTATTTGCTCAGCCGTCATAAATTTCTCTTCTGTTCCTTTCGGACGATTTCCTTTTGAACTATAATTAAGATTCTGAAAATCTTTACGCATGTTTTTCACTAAAAAAATGTTCTAACTCATAACTTAAAACGGGATTATGTATTCCCATTTCCCTTAATTCACCGATTTTAGAAGCGGGGATCCCAATTTTTTCCCGTTCATTTTTAAACTTATTTACGCCAATAATTACCTGCTTTCCACTTCTGATCCATTCTTCCTTTTGTTTCGCCTGCGCATCGATGGTTTTCGAGATCAATCCATTTCCAAGGCATTTCAAAAAGCCACCTTGTTTTTCAATTTCCTTAAATGCTTCCAGTGCTTTTTTAGCAAGAGCGTCTGTAATGCTTTCCACATAAAAAGAACCACAGGCAGTATCTGCCATAGTATTGAGGTAGCTTTCGTTTTTCAGGATCAATTGTTGATTCACAGCCATACGTTCCGGCAGGTTTTTATTTGAAGGAAGCAGAACATCAAAAGGCGAAATAATCAGTTCATTACACCCGCCCGAAACAGCGGCCATCGATTCTACAGTGGTTCTTAAAAGATTGTTGTAGCTATCAGAAATCGATTTATTGGTTAAAGACGTTTCTGCTATGAGGTATAGATCTTTGTCCACTTTATATTCTGCGCTTATCAACTTCCAGAGTCTTCGGATGGCTCGCAGTTTTGCGATCTGCATAAAATAGTCAGAGCTCACTCCCGTTTTCAGTGCAAGTCCGGTTTGAGATAAAAGTCCTTTTGCTGAGAACTCTTCTATGTTCTCCACAAGACCAGCCATGATCAGCGCCACTTCGTAATAGGCAAAACAATTCAGGTTATGAAATGAGAGCGCGTTGAACGAGCAGGTATTGGCTTTTGTGAAATTTTTGAAAGAATCCGAAATGCCTGACCATGTTTTCAGGTCCGCATCTGAAGCAAAATCCTCCGGGAACAACGTAAAGCTGATCTCGTTAGCGTTATAGTTTTTTTCGAGATAGTTTTTTAAAGAGGCTGCATTATTTTCATTTACATAAAATGTAGAATGAATATAGTTCAGTTGAATACCATTGAGCAACACCTCTGGTTTGTGGTTTCCAAGGACTATAGAAATTGCGCTTGCACCTGAATTTAATTTCTCAAGTAAATCTTTATTTGCGGATGTTGTATCCGAATTTTTTGCCTGCACTGTTACCTCCCAATCGGTATGGGTAAAGGCAGGTTCATATTCCTGTTTTAAATCTTCACCTGTATAGTACGGTTTTATTTCAATACCGTTTTCGTTGTGCCATAAAAGACTTTCATATGCTTCGCCTTTCAGGTCGTTCAT
>JAEUTM010000623.1 GCA_016788025.1 Bacteroidia bacterium | reverse complement strand
ATTATCTCCAAAGTCCCAATTGGTCAGAGAAACCACGCCGGAGTTAACCGATGTGACGTTTGTAAACGTAACAGGAAAACCATCACATGAATTACTGAACAAAAAGTCTCCTTTCGGTGAATCGAAAACAGAAAGAGGTTTAACAATGGTATCGCTACACCCAAAATTACTTGTAACAATTAGACTTACAGTATAGCTCCCCGGATTTGAATACAGGAACGATGGTGAATTTAAGGTGCTGGAAGAAATGCCACTTAGATCCCACAGGTAATTCATGTTTCCTGAAGAAATGAAAGAGGTATTGTTAAATCTCAGAGTATCTGCATTGCAAGCGTTATTCACATTAAAGTTTGCAAATGGTTTAGAATTCACTACAATGTTTTTACTGATAGAACTCACACAACCCGAATCGGTGGTTACGGTGACATTTGAAACAAAGGTGCCGGGTGAACTATATAAATGAGATGAAACAGGATTGAAGGAGGTGTTTCCATCACCGAAACCAATGGAAAAAGTATGGCTTGTCTGTGCTGGGTTGGCAACTACTGTATAATTAACCAAATCACCAAAACAAGCTGTTGTTGCAGAGAATGTGAGTGAGGGCTTCTCGTATACATTCACACTCTTAAAAATTGTGTCAGTACAGTTGTGGGAAGAAATGCTGATTAAACTAACTGTGTAAGATCCTGGACTCGGATACAAGTACGATGGCGACTGAACAACAGAACTCGCTGAATTGCCAAAACTCCATAGCTGGCTAAGTCCGCCATTTAAAACGGTAGATAGATTATTAAAAACGATCGGTGTACCATAACAAGCGCTAGACGCTGTGAAGTTAGCATATGGTTTAGGGTAAACTGAGACATTTTTACCGACAGAATCCTTACATCCAAAATTACTTGTTGTAACAATATATACGGAATAATTTCCGGCTGAGTTGTAAAAATGGTTCACCGGACTTGCAGTTGAATTGCTTCCATCGCCAAATTTAATAACTGATTGAACAATGCTTCCCGAAGATATTGAACTGGCATTAGTAAACAATATCGAACTACCATAACATAAGGTGTCACTACTAAATAACGATGGGCTTGGTTTTGGATAAATTACAACTGATTTTTTCAATGAATCCGTGCAATTCTGCATGCTTGTCGCTACAAGTTTAACCGTATAAGTGCCAGGTGCCTGAAAAAAATAACCCGGATTTTGTATTCCCGAACTCCCTCCGTCCCCGAAAGCCCATGAGTAGGAATTATTCCCGAACGTTGCGTTGGAAAAAGAGGTCATCGATTGCACGCAGGCGTTATTCACATTAAAACTCGGACTTGGTGCCACGTTTACGTTCACCGTAAATTGGGAGGAATAGACTGGAGGACAAATACCGTTTTGAACGAGAGTCCTAAACAAATATGTAGACATAATATTTGTGAACGTTTGATTTGCGGTAGTATTAGACAAAATAGTCCAACTAGCGCCTGTATTTACTGACGATTCCCATTGGACTACTTGCCCTGTGTTTGCTACAAGTTGAACAGTACCGCTGTTTATTCCAGCGCAGACCTGCTGGGTTCCGACTATGCTTCCACCAACCGAAGGATCATCAACCTGAAGTGCAAGAGTCGAAGAATATGCTGATGGACAAGTGCCGTTTTTAACCAACACTCTATACCATTGACTCTGGGAAACGTTACTTAATGCAAGGCTGGCACTCCCGGCAGTCGCACTAACGGCATTAAATGGTCCGCCAGCAGCTGAAGCATTTTCCCATTGCAATACGCTACCAGTATAGGATCCTAGAGAAAAAGAAGGTGTGTTACTTCCTGCACAGACTAAAGTCGATCCCGAAACGGAGCCACCGGCTGTATTTGGTGCTGGAAGAATTGTAATGGGATTTGAACTTACAACCGGACAGACACCACTTTGTACTTTAGCTCTCACCTGTATTGTCGTTGTTAAATTCGAAAGTGTTGCTGTTGTAATATTTGCTGTTGTAATCGTATTTGTACTAATCCAGTTGTTCGAAGAATATTCCCATGCGATAACAGAGCCTGTGTTTCCGGAAAGAGAAAAGGTTGCCGGTGAGTTGACGCATTGAAAAGTGTTTCCTGAAACCGACCCTGAATTGGAAATGCTATTACATGTCACTAAAACTAAGTTGCTATATGCTTCCGGGTATCCAGTTAATTGAACTACTGTTCTAAAGTAAGTTGACTGTACGAGATTGATGTAATTATAGGATGAAGCGGTAAAGACCATTGGAGTCCATGGACCGGAACTGTTGTAAGCATACTCCCAGCGAATGATGGATCCCGAGTAAGAACTAACGGTAAGAACGCCATTGTTATTTCCTTCACAAACTACTGTATTTGACCCTAGGATTCCTCCGGACGATTGACAATAAAGTTCCGAAGAAATCAAAATTAAAATAAACAATAAAATACGCTTTGCCATACTAATCATTAATTGTTTGTAGTATCCACGCTTCACCCTTTGTCACCTCAACTCCTTTGCTCTTTACTTCCTTCCGTGTTTGTTTCAATTCTTCCAGCGCCTCTTTTATACTGGTAAATTCTGATGTCTTACACACATAGATATATTTTTTAGGATGGTCCGGCAGCTGAACCAATTTCGATTCTTGCCCTAGTTCCCTGAGAAGTATTTTTTGAAATTCTTTAGCATAAGGCAGCAACTGATATACCCCCAGTACAATTTTGTAATTCGCATTAGTTCCTTCCTCTTTTATTTCATAATCAATGTCTGTCTTTGGACTAATTACCTTGTACTTTCCTTGTTTATCGACACTATTACCGTTCTCTTTTTTTGATTCGTCCCTTGGGCCCTCACTGGATTTTTTGCTATAATATTTATCTATTGCTTTTTCCACCTCTTCTTGTTTTACCTGATTCTCTTTTAAGATTTCAAGTTCCATTTTCAGTTTGGATACATTTTTGTCGAGCGAATCAACTCTTTTCTTCAGCGACTCCATCTCTTGTTGTTGTTTATCAAGGGTCTGATGAATCTCATCTATTTCGTAAGGGTTTATCTTATTCTCCGGACCTGTTTTACCATTTTTGTTCAACAAGCCAAAAGTTATCCCTATCTCATGTCCGCCTTTTGTTATGTTCTGAATCCCCAAACTATACTCGTAACTGTATACAATTCTTAGTTTCTCTGTGATACTGTATCCGAGGTTTCCGTAAAAGGCATATTGATGGCGATATCCAATCCCAAAGAGTACTTTGTTTTTATAGTTTATCGTATTTAATAAGTCCACTTGCATAGGCAGCCCTTGCGGACTTCTGATAATCAGATTTGGTATGTAAAACCAGTGATCCTTCTTGATAATGAACGTATTCTGTACAAAGGCTATAAAATGAGAT